>JBBRQV010000012.1:0-40680 GCA_038225955.1 Ignavibacteria bacterium
AAATTACTTTCTTTAAGACGTTGACCAATAATTATATTTTTGTTCAGAAAACTTCTATATGTTTCAAGAAGTAAAACTAGCTCTTCAATATATCCCGCATCGTAATAAACCATTGCGTAGAGATTTTTAACAGAAATTTTATCAAATACATCCTGACTATGAACGACAGAAAGAGAAGTCAGAGATTTATCATATTCCTTCTCCTTAAAATAAATCTTTGCCATGTTAAAATTCACCGCTGTATCTTTTCTTTCCGGAGCAACTCTGTCTTTATAATTATTGATAAATTCTTTGGCTTCATTTATCTTGCCAAGAGAAGTTGCTGCGCTTACTATGTTTGCGAATAAAATTGTGCTGATAGGTTCAAATTCATCAAAAGTTAAAATGTTTTTTTTCATTCCAAATTTATATAGATCATACTGTACTTCCGCAGTATTTTCTCCTGTTATTTTATATCTGCGCACACAGTAATTCTGAAGATTGGTAAATATATTATATTGTTCATAGCGGTCTATATCATCAAAGTTTTTATATAGTATTTTTCTCAGGGATAAAAAATACTTTTCCTCCATACCGCTTAAGTAGAGCATAGCTCTATTGTAATAATAGTTTAGTATAGGAATATTTTCTAAATCAGTTTTTTTCAGATAATCCATTATTTCATCAAAAAAATTTAGGTTTAACGATACGTTAAGACTTCCTACTTTAGTCTGCAGATATGTATATCTTTTAAGTATTGAAATCAAGAAAAAATTTATAAGGTTTTCTGTATCGTGTGTTTGAATATCTCCCGGGATATCTTTTTGAGTTAGAGGAGTATATGCTTTACTTTCTATCGAACTAAAAAGTATTTCAAGACGGTATCTGAAAAAAAAATAATCTTCGTCTTTCTTTGCTGTTCGTTCCATTTCATTTTTGCTTTCTTTAAAATGTATGTTAAAAAGGTCGAATATTCTGCGTTCGCAAAGTTCTGTTAAAAGAACTTCCTTATATTTATAATTATTGACCTTTATATGGTTCGCTACAAGAAATTCTTCTGTAATTTTTAATGCTGCAGATATAAGTCCTCTGGCAGTGCTATCCTTATATTTTTCATCGGGATATATATGGAGATAAATATTTTCCTTCGCAAGCTTAGGGTGCTCAATATTAGGAAAATATTTTGCAATTAAATCGTAAAGTTTAACGACGTTCGAATTAGAATTAAAATAAGGAGACTTAACGAATTTTCCGAATTCCTTAAATTCTTTTTGGGAGAGCTTTGAAAGCAGCGATGCCAGTTTACTGTTTTTCATAGGTGGAATTTGTCAAAATAATACTATGAATAATTTTTACATTCAGTCAAATCAATTCTGTAATTTTTTTTATAAGCCACTCACCATTTAAAACTGACGGAGTGTCATTAATTTCATGCTTAAGGTATTCAATATCAATTTTCTCTCCGAAATCCTTGAGCTTAAGAATTTTAAAAAGAATTAAAATAAAATTCATATGATTTTCCCTCAGACGCGGACCTAAAACGACAGTATTGTTTAAAAAGCTTTTGTATGATTCCAGAAGAAGTATCAATTCTTCAATTAAGTTTTTATCGTAGTAAACCATTGCATAAAGATTTTTTACACCTATTTTGTAATATATATCTTCATTCTGAACCAATTCCAGACACTCCAAAGCTTTATCAAATTTTTTTTCTTTGAAATAAATTCTTGCCATGTTAAAATTTTCGGCTGATTCCATTCTGTCAGGCGCAAGCCGGTCTTTGAAGTTTTGTATAAATTCCCGTGCTTCATTTTCTTTATCAAGATGGATTTGTGAGTTAACAATATTTGAAAACATAACCGGATGAATAGGCTCACTATGGTCTACAGTCAAAATGTTATTTTCTATTGCAAACTTAAATTGTTCGTACTGAGCTTGTGATAACTCATCGCCCGAAAATTTCTTTTTTTGTACACAGTAATTCGAAATCGAAGCAAGTAAATTATATCTTTCGTATTGGTTCAAACCATTGTTTTCATCAAAAAAAATCTTTCTTAGCTCAAGAAAATATTTTTCATCCATGTTACTTCTGTAAAGCATTGCCCTGTTGTAATGATAATTGAGGATAGGAATTTCTCTTAAATCTGTTTTTTCCAGATAGGCAATAATTTCATCCAGAAATTTCATATCTAAAGCAACATTAAGACTACCCGTCTTTGTAAATAAATAATTATATCTTTTAAGAATGGAAACAAGAAAATAAATTATCAGATTTTCTGTATCCTTTATATTTATATCTCCCGGAATATCTTTTTGTGTAAGGGGAATATATGATTTGCTATCAATGCTGTTAATAAGAGTTTCTATTCTATATTTAAGATAAAAATAGTCTTCATCTTTATCCCCAATGTTTTCCAGTTCAGTACGTGTTTTTTTCAGATGGATATTGAAGAGGTCAAATATTTTGCGTTCGCATAATTCATTCAGCAGAAATTCTTTATACCTATCTTCATTATCTTTAAGATGGCTTACAGCAAGAAAATCTTCACCTAATTTCAAGGCAGCTGAAAGCAGACCTCTTGATGTGCTATCATTGTATTTTTCATCGGGATATATATGGAGATAAATATTTTCCTTCGCAAGCTTTGGGTGATCAAGATTAGGGAAATATTTTGAAATTAAATCGTAAAGTTTAACGACGTTTGAATTAGAATTAAAATAAGGAGACTTAACGAATTTTCCGAATTCCTTAAATTCTTTTGGGGAGAGCTTTGAAAGCAGCGACGCCAGTTTACTGTTTTTCATAGGTGAAATTTGTCAAAGTAATATTAAGAATAATTTTTACATTCAGTCAAATCAATTCTGTAATTTTTTTTATAAGCCAGTCGCTGCTCATTAATGAAGGCTGATTCTCAGCTTCATGTTTTAAATATTGAAGTTCGGATTTATTTTTCAAATCTTTAAGTCTAATCAATTTAGCAGTAAACGAAATAAAATTTGAATGATTTTCTTTTAAGCTGGGGTGTATGATAATATTACTCGTAAGAAGATTTTTATATGCATCAAGCAGTAAAACCAATTCATCTATATAGCCAAGCTCATAATAAATTTTGGCAGTAAGGTTCTTTATAAATATTTTATAAAAGACATCTTCATTCTGAGCCAGGGCAAGTGAGCTTAATGATTCGTTAAATTTCTTCTCGGCAAAAAATACTTTTGCCATATTGAAGTTAAAAGCCGTTTCAACTCTATCCGGTGCTATGTTATTTTTGTATTTTAATATAAATTCAGTTGCTTCGTCAATTTTATCCAGATGGAGCATTACGCTTACTATATTAGAATAAAGAATCGGACTAAGATATAGAGAATCGTCAGTTACTAAAATATTTTTCTCAATTGCAAATTTAAAGATTTCATACTCAAAGTCAGTTAAATCCTCATTTGTACTTCTGTGTTTTTGAACGCAATAATTCTGCAAAGTCCCTACTAAATTAAATGCATCAGAGCGGTCAAGGTGTTCAAAATCTTCATACAAAACTTTCTTGAGCTCATTAAAATATTTTACATCCATTTTGCTTTTATAAAGCATAATACGATTGTATTGAAAATTTAAAATAGGTATCTGCTTCAAATCTTTTTTACCCAGATAACTTAATATCTCATCCAGGAAATTAAGATCAACTTCAACGTTAAGGCTCCCTGTTTTAGAATATAAGTAATTATATTTTTGCAATATGACAATAAGAAAATAATTTATGAGACTGTCGGCATCTTCGGTATTCATGTCACCGGGAATATCTTTTTGTGTAAGAGGAATATAGGACTTGTTGTCAATCTGGCTCAGCAAAGTTTCAATACGAAATTTGAGGAAAAAATAACTATCGTCTTTTACGCTAATATTTTCAGCTTCTTTTCTTGCAGTGTTTAGATTTACAGCAAATAAGTCGAAAATTTCTTTATAGCTGAGGACACTGAGCAGGAAATTTGTATAGTGATTTTTAGTGTGCCGAATATAATCCACTACAACAAACTCCTCCCCTAATTTCAAGAGTGAGGAAATCAGCCCGCGCGCTGTGCTGTCATTATACTTTTCTCCCGGATAAATATGGAAGTAAATATTCTCTCGTGTAAGTTTCTCATTGGCAAAATCAGGGAAATGCTTTGCTATTAAATCGTAAAACTTAACAATGTTTACATTGGTATTAAAATACGGAGACTTTATGAATTTTCCGAATTCTTTAAATTCTTTTGGGGAGAGCTTTGAAAGAAGTGATGTAAGCTTGCTGTTTTTCATTAAGAAAAAATTATCCTTAGAGGGTTTATTATAATCTGATTGAATATAATTTTTTTTTATGTTTAATTAAACTAATCTTGGTATCTTATGTTTTAGCTTACTTTGATGATTTAATTACTTAAATAGGTTTTTTGTATTTCAGGTATTCATACTGCCCGATAACTATTTTAAAAATAGTTTGTTACAGCGCAAAAGTTAGAAATATCCGGAGTTTAGCAAAGTATAATTCCTTTTTTTCTTTTTGAAATAAATTTGTACAATTTGTATTTTCATATTAGTAAATTAAATTTTAATCCCATGAAAAAAATAATTTTACTTACTATTCTTTTAATTACAAATTTTATTTTTGCTCAATCATCTGCATTGGTGGGGTACTGGCAAAACTGGCAGGACAGTCAAAGTCCTTATATTCATCTGACGCAGGTAGATACAACTTATAATGTTTTGGAAGTTTCCTTTGCTGTTCCACAGGCAGGTACAACTTATAATATGATCTTCACTCCCGATGCAGTATCGCAGGCTGTATTGATTGCTCAGATTGACAGCATGAAAGCTAAGGGTAAGAAGGTTGTAATCTCCATAGGGGGAGCGACAGCTCAGGTAATTTTAAATGATGCTTCACAGACTAATACATTCGTTACAACAATGACGGGTATAATTAATACTTATCACTTTGACGGAATAGATATTGATTTGGAAAACTCCCTGACTGTAACAGGTGGGACAACTATTGCAAATCCGACGGACGCTCGAATAATAAATCTCATTAACGGCATAAACCAATTGATGACAAACTACCGCACAACATTTCACAAAAAAATGTTTTTATCATTAGCACCTGAAACTGCATTGGTACAGGGAGGAATGTCAGCGTATGGAGGCCTTTGGGGAGCGTATTTACCTCTCATACATGCCTTGAGAGATTCAATTGATATTCTGCAAGTTCAGTTGTATAATAGCGGAAGCATGTTTGGCATTGACGGACGAATTTATAACCAGGGTACTGCAGATTTTATTGTAGCTATGACTGAAGCTGTTATACACGGATTCAATACTGCCGGAGGACAGTTTGCAGGATTAAGAGCAGACCAGGTCGCAGTTGGCTTACCTGCATGCTCCGGTGCTGCGGGAGCCGGCTCATTCATTCATCCTGATACCGTGAAAGCGGCAATAAAATATTTATTAGGAACAGGTCCAAAACCCGGAACATATACACGGGTAAATTCATATCCAACTTTACGCGGAATGATGACGTGGTCAATTAACTGGGACAATGTTACAACATGCCACACAATCCGATATGAGTTTGCAAAAAACTTTGCAAGAATATTTGTGCCCAGCTTGATAGGAGTTGCAGAAAGTAATTCAACGATAAAAGATTTTAGTTTGAATCAAAACTATCCTAACCCTTTTAATCCGTCCACGGTAATTTCCTTCGATGTAAAAAAAGCGGGATTGGTATCTATAAAAATATTCGATAACCTTGGGAAAGAAGTTCAGGCGCTTGGGAATAAATTTTATAATTCTGGCAGTCATGAAATAAATTTTAATGCTGAAAGTTTGTCAGGCGGTACATACTATTATCAACTGACTTCCGGCGATTACACTGAAACAAGAAAAATGATACTGGTAAAATAAATTTTTCCCCCTTTGATTAATTCTTTTTATTAAAAAAGAATTATTGTATAATTACATATACAAACATTTAAAAGCGGGAAAAAATGGAAACAAAAATTACCATTGGGAATGCTGTTAAGACCTTTCTCTTAATGACAGCTTTCTTATTAGTTTTAAGTACAGGCAAATCTTACGGAGATGCATTAAACATGAACCAGGATTTTGATAACACATCTTTTCCACCTGCAGGGTGGACGCTTGCGCACACCGGTTCTTACGATTGGATAAGAACATCTTATGCGAGCGGTTACGGGCAAGGAACTTCATGCGCCATGTTCGATTTCTACGATTATGCCGGCGGGAATTTTGATTTAATTACCCCGACTCTTTCCCTTGCCGCAGCGGGTGACTCTGTAAAATTTGACCATGCCTATGCGCCTGCATCAAATGAAAATGATCAGCTTCAGATTTATACTTCTATCGATAACGGTACGAGCTGGGTACTTTTAATTACTTTAGCAGGAGGTTCCTCCGGACCATTACGAACCGGCACTCCTACACAGCACTTATATGTACCGACTGCTTCGGAATGGGCAACTAAGACTTATGCTCTTCCTATTGGAACAAGCAGAGTAAAATTTACTGCAGTCTCTGCGTTTGGAAATAATTTATATCTGGACAATATTAGAATGGGAACGAGACTAACTGCTGATGTAGGCGTGAATAGTATTTTTGATCCTAAATGGGGAATGACTCCGCAATCAAAAGGAGTTAAAGCTTCTGTTAAAAATTACGGAGTAACTGCGCAATCATTCAATGTAACTCTTACAGTAAATCCGGGTGGATTTACAAATACACAAACAGTTTCAAATCTTGCTCCCGGAGCAACACAAACCGTTACATTTAATAATTATACTTTTGCAGCAACAGGTAACTATACTTTAAAGGCATATACAACAGCGGCAGGAGATTTGAACAGAAGTAACGATACAATAACAAATAATCTTGCCGTTACAACAAATCTTCATAATTCTGTTCTTGAATTTTGTACAGGTACATGGTGCCAGTGGTGTCCCTGCGGAGATAAAGAAGCGGAAAATTTGAAAGAAGAATTTCCTAATACAGTAATGCTTGCCTACCACGGCGCAAGTTCTGACCCCTGGAAGACTTTTAACGGAAACGGAATAATTACTTCGCTTGGCTTTACGGGATATCCATCAGGATTGGTGGATAGAAGACTTGGAGCAAATAGTGGATGGGGTTCATTCTTTACAGATGGTGAGTACAGATACTCGCAAAGTCCTGCATCTGATGTTGTGCTTGCAGTGACTAACAGTACTTACAACCCGGCAACTAAACAGCTAACTGTTAACCTGAACGCAACTGCCCTTGCTACTTTAACAGGACAATACAAGGTAAACTATATAATCACAGAGGATAATATGGTTTATGCGCAGACAGGAAATAGTTACTGTGCAGGAAATGCAACTGCAGTGCATAACTGGACTGTAAGAAATATCGTGAACACAATGGCAGGTGATAATGTTAACTCAGGCACATGGAATGGCGGACAAGTTATTCCACTTACCTTTACAACAACGCTAGACGCTGCATGGATTGCAGGCAATTGTAAATTTAATATAGTTGTTTTCAAAGACAGCGGTGTATTGAACACCTCTGCTATGGAACAGGGAATTGTTGGCAATGTTGTACCTACAGCTATTGGAAATCAGGGAACAGAAACACCTGAAAAATTTGAGTTATCTCAAAATTATCCTAATCCTTTCAATCCGACGACTAACATAAAATTTTCAATTCCGAAAGATGGATTTGCAAGCTTAAAAGTTTTCAATACTCTGGGGCAGTTAGTAGGAACATATTATGATGGATTTATAAAAGCAGGTTTCTATAATGCAAGCATAGATGGTTCAGAATTATCAAGCGGAATTTATTTTTATACTCTTACTACAAAAGATTTCGTTGAGACAAAGAAAATGAATCTTGTAAAATAATTTTTGTAAAAAATCTTTTTAAATTAATGCCGTGAGTAATAAATTTTACTTGCGGCATTTTTCATTGTATAAAAAATGAGTGAGCAAAATGTAAATTACAATATTTTATCAGGTGTAAAATTTCCTCATTTGGAAACAATAGATGTTAAAAAAATCGTATGCGAAAACAAAGAGAAATGGGTAAACCATACTCTGACAAAAGTTAATGATAGCTTAGTGAGACTCGCAATTATAGAGGGAGAGTTTCACTGGCATAAGCACGATAATGAAGATGAATTTTTCTTTGTGCTTGAAGGAAAACTGCTTATGGATATTGAAGAGAATGGTGAAAGAAGAACTGTTGAATTAAACCCTATGCAAGGAATAACTGTTTCCAAAGGCGTAATGCATTGCCCGCGCGCGCTACAAAAAACTATAATTATGCTTTTTGAAAATGATGGAATTGTTTCAACGGGTGATTAGAAATTCTATAGAAATATTTTCAAATAGGAACGGAAAAAAGTTTTAGTTAGTTTTGATAAGTTGAGAAATTAAAAAAGGAATACATGTCCAATTATAAAGGTCGTCTGATAATTGCTGTTGTTGTTGCCTTAATCGGTATTGTATCATATTTCAGTAAAACTGAAACAAATCCTGTAACAGGTGAAAAGCAAAGGGTTAACTTAACCGTCGAGCAGGAAATTACCCTAGGTTTGCAAAGCGCACCGGAAATGATACAACAAATGGGAGGCGAAGCGCGTGATGTTAAGGCCAATGCTTATATAGATAAAGTTGGGAACAATATAGTTGCAAAAACCGAAGCCGGCAAATCTCCATTTAAATTTGAGTTTTATTTACTTGCAGATTCAAAAACTGTTAATGCTTTTGCTTTACCCGGAGGACAAATATTTATCACAGCCGGTCTTTATAAATTACTAAAATCAGAGGATCAGCTGGCAGGAGTACTAGGGCATGAAATCGGGCATGTAATTAATCGTCACGCTTCAGAGCAAATGGCAAAACAGGAATTGACTCAGCAGTTAGTACAGGCAACTCAGGTTGCAAGCGGAGGATATGACCAGGGAATGATTTCTCAATACGTTGGCCAAATGGCAACACTAAAATACGGGAGAAATGATGAACTTGAAGCAGATAAGTATGGCGTAAAATACCTTTTTCAGTGCGGATATAAACCTGAGGCTATGATAGAAGTGATGGAAATTCTAAACGATGTTTCGGGTAATAACAGGTCCCCTGAATTTCTTAGTTCACATCCTAATCCCGAGAACAGAATTCAAAAAATAAAAGAATATATACAGCAATATAAAACTAATCCGGCAAAGTAATGTGAAGAATAATATATTAAGAATTTGTGAACATATAAGATATATTTCTTTTCTCTAATAGTTCAGGTAGGTTTTGTGTAGGATATAGTCGGTAGTTTTTAAAATCTTTTTTATTAATCCACTTTAATCCAAGCATTCCTCCATCGGGTATTAAGCCTATTCCATCTTCCTGATTCTTATCAATAATCTCACAAATAAATATTGCCTCGACCTGATGAATGCCCTCTTCCCATGTTTTAATGTCAGATTTTTCTAGAATAAATTCTCTGAGCATAAAAAATTCCTTTACTTTTATATCAAGGAGAGTTTCTTCTTTGAATTCTCTGATAACAGTTGAAGTTAAGCTTTCACCTTTATCCTGAGTTCCTCCGGGAAGGGAATAATATTTACCGATAGTATCTTCATACTCTATAAATAAAATTTCATCATCTCTTTCTAGAATACCGCGGGAAGAAATATTATATTTCATTAATTTATTTATTAAACTCCAAACTGCTGTAAGTGGTGGTCAAGGTGTTTGTATTGCAGGTATCCCCATTGGTCTTCGGTCATATCCCCGAAGAAAGGATGAACGGTATCAGTGATGCTTCCCTTTTTAAATTTGTTAATGGCTGCAATAAGATTTTCTTTTTCTTTATTGAAATCATGTTGCTCAACAATTTTAAATTCCTTAGGAGTAAAACCATTTTTCTTGAAAGGCTCAGAGCTTAATATTTTTTTCTTTACCATTCCCCCGAATATTTTTCCCATAAACTGGCGAGGTGGTTTTGGATTAGTAAGCGCTAATTCCATAGGAAGAGTGTTATGCTTTAGCATTTGCGCCACATTCATTTTTCCCCATAAAGCTTTAGAGTCAGATGTGAGATTGTTTAGACGATTTAATATTTCCTGCCGGTCTGAATCGCCAAATAGATTTTTCATTGAATAATATTTAATTGATGTGAGAATTAAATATCGTAAGAATGATTTTAAGGAGCAAGGAAGGTGTGAATGAATATCTTAAATAGAACTCCGTCCCAAACCCCTGTTTGGGACGCCGCTTAAAATTATTTTACTAAAACCATTTGTTTTGTATGAGTAAAATTATCAGTTTCGAGTCTGTAAATATTATGTCTCTCATTTTACTATTTAAAATTTTCTTTAAAGAATGCAGTTACCAGTACTCTTGCATCGGCAGTTGCCGCTGCATCGTGCTTGGGGTTAGAAGGATTTGCAAAACCATGCACTGCATCATAAGTTTTAGTAGTGATTTTCTTTCCAAGTGAATACATATCGTCTTCAAATTTTTTCTTAATGTCCTGATTTATATACTTGTCCTGTCCTGCAAAAATTTCAAATACAGGTGCTGTTAATTTTGCAAGTTTATCTTTATTATCTTCAGGCATACCGTAATACATTACGCATGCTTTACACCTATCGGCAAGAAGTATAGCTGCCTGGCAAGACCATCCGCCGCCGAAGCACCAGCCTATCGTTGCAAAGATTGCATCTTTAGGAGCGTAATCTCTTGCTCCTGAAATAATATTCATTCCTCTTTCAGTTTCAAGAAGCTGTACATATTGTGAGGCTTCTTTATTGTCTGCAGCAACTTTACCGTCGTATAAATCAACTCCGATTACATTTACGCCAAGCTCAGCAGACCATTTATCACATTCACTTTTTATATAGTCGTTAAGTCCGTACCACTCATGAAATACGAGTAAATATTTATTTGTGGGGTTATCGGCTTTAACTTCATAACCGTTTCCTGTTTTTCCGTCAGGAGTGTTGAATGTAATCATTGTTCCTTTCGCATCCATAAGCTTGAAGCCGCCGGGTTCATTATGAGCTGCTACAAAATTAATATCGTTTCCGAATTTGGAAAATTTCGTTACTGCATCTTCATCACAGCAGGAATGGTTTTCCTGTGCGTTTATAAACAACATTGGTATTATTGAGAGGAGAATCAGAAGTATCGGTTTCATTATTTGGTTTTGTTTTACATGAAAATAATATTTTTGAGTTTCTATTTTCAAGTCTATTAAGTGATTGGTTATACTACTTTACGTTCATTTAATTTCAGCAATTCTTCAAATATTCCGGATTGATTTACTTTTATCCATTTTTCAAAAGATTTTACCATCATACTAAATTCATTTATGCCAAGAATTTCCGCTGTGAAAGATAAGAATGAATATTCGTTACTAAGATTATAAGTCTTTTCCTTACTTTGCAAGTGGTTGAATAAAATTTTCAAATCAGGCAGATACTTTATAAATACTTCCTCTGATTTTTTATAAAGATTTTCCTCCATAATTTTCAGACAGAGCCGAAGCGTATTTAACATTTCCGTATTTGAGTAAGAACTGATTTTTTTTATGATTCGTTTCATCTTATCCATGTAATATCCTGCGTTTTCAAAGTTACATTTATTACCTTTCCAAAACTCCAGTTCTACCTGAGTAGTATATAAAAATGATAACTGGTCATAGCTGTAAAATTTTCCGAATTGCAGCAGCGCCCCATAATTAAAATTTTCGAATGCATGAAGAACGTGCTCATCAACTTTAATCTTAATGTTTCCGTCTTTCTCATACCAATGATACATCTCTTCTATATATTTATCTGCTTCAAGAGCATACCACCTGAACACGGCATCCGCTTTTCTTGAATAAAGAAATAATCTGTCCACAAGTTCTTCACTTAGGAATTTGAATTTTTCACCATATCCACAGAAGGAGGTAAAGCGGAGATAGTGAAAAAGTGTATGCATTGTAAAATCTACATCATAAGGATTTTTTATCGCTTCATTGTAATATTTTTCAGTGAGAAGCATATAATCTTTTGCTTTACTATTATCCTTTAAAAAATCCAAAAGCATCAGCTTAGTGTGGAAAATATTTTTTTCACTCTTCAGTTTTTTATCTAAAGAAAATTCATAAGCCTTTTTAAAAATTTTGCAGGCAATCTCCGTTCTTCCGGTTTCGTGATAAATATTCCCTGCATAAAAAAGCATTTTAAGATAATACTTATCCTTTTTAATTTTTTTTGCAAGCGCAGAGGCAGTCAGATAATTTTGCAACGCTACTTCATTACTCTTATCCGAACGGATAAGAAATATTTCCGAAAACGCATCTGCAATATTTTCTCGGATGGAAATTAAATTTTTCTCTTCGCTGCTAATCTTTACAGGGTTACCTCTCAGCTCCTTTAACTTCTTATAAATAATATTAAAGCCTGCTTTATTTCGCTGTCTGTGATAATAGATAAGAAGGTGTTCGTAAATTTCTGAAAGGGTTACAATATTTTCGCTTGTAAGATTTTCACTTCTCAAAATCATCTTTTCGCATTTGAAAAGAATAGACTTTGCTTCACGAATCATGCCCAGTGTGATTTTTTTTCTAGCATCGGCAATGGTTTTTTCAATATTGCTTTTCTTCAATATTGAGACTGTTTTCTTTTGATTCAGATTAAAATAATATTCTCTGAGCGACTTCAGTAATCTTGATTTCAGGCAAAAATATGAGTCCTTGCTCATTCCAATTTTACGGATAATAGCATCATTATCCCATTGAGGTTTAATTTTGTTGGCTACATACCTCTCTAAAATCTCTATAAATTTGATTCTTTTTGCAGATTTCTTCGCACTTTTCCATTTCAATCCATAATAGTACTGCTTACGGATTTCATCCGGAACAGCCTTATATTGCAGAATAAAGCTGAAATCAGCTATCGAATTATCTTTATTGTATTGTTTAATCAAAAAATATAGTATTTATATGCAAGAAAAATAAATTATTTGACTTAGATATGCAAGTGAAATGGGTCTATGTTTGTATAAGTTGTTAAACAAAAAATACAGGAGCTAAAAATGATTTTCGAACAAACTTCAAACCAAACAAATCAAGTTAGACAAATCTCCATCTCCCATGGAAGTAAGTTAACTGAATCTTCCAATGAGTTTGTCCCGGGCAAAATTGAAACGGATATGCAAAGAGCACGGCTCCGCTCTGGTAATATCTTAAACCTGAACCGCCCGGAGCATATTGCTTTAAAGTCTTAGAAAACTTTCGGACTTATTTTTTACCCAAAGGCTTTGGGTAATGCTAAAAAAAATAAATTGAAAACTTTTCTAAAAAGGAGAAATAATAAAATGAAAACAACATTTCTACAACTCAGCCTGGCAATCTTACTTACACTGACTGCCTGCACAAATTTACTAGCACAACTTTCCGCGCCTGAAGTACTTGGCATCTATGGCGGAAGAATTAATGCTACCTCTACCTACGCAAAAACAACTGATACAACACGCGTATTTATTTCAACTGAAAGCGCAAACTCTATTTTTTACGCAGACGTTTACAGCGGCACAGGGACAGCTACTTTTGGCACATTTGCAGTAATGCCGGGGCTAAGCTCTACATACAATTACGGAAGCGCAATTCAGTGCATCCAGGCCGATAGCGCATCAGGATATTTATTCTTTGTGCATCAAACAGGATTGCTTTCATCGCATCCTTCTTCTACAACAGTAAACACAGTAGCATCGGGGAACATCAACACAGTTCTTGTTTATAGGTCTTATATGTTTTTTATAAAAAACTCGAATGAATTACACTACGGTACTATTAATTCAGCAGGCACATATACTGAAGGCGGCTCATTATCGATTACATCAGTTACATTTCCAACAATAGGAATAAATAAGAGCAACAATGGAATATATGTATTCTCTGATGGAACAACACCTAAACTTTACAAATCATCAACAGATTATAATGCCTTCACAGGCTCAACATCTTTTTCAAATATATCTTTAACAACGTTATCAGCCTCCCTCTATTGGAAAGCTTTTGGGATAGGTCCGGATGGAAAACTATTTATAGGGGGGGCTTCATCCGGTAAAAGTGTCGCTAACTCAACTGATGACGGCACAACATGGGCTACAGTCAGCACAGGAATATCAGGTACATTCGGTCCTAATATAACCTGCGGTGGTACTTCATCCAGTTACACAGTTTACTTTGCTTCATGCTACAGCTCTAACATGGGAACAAATTGGAGTAACTTCGGAAACTTAGGATTGGAAACTCACTCAAACGACGGAACAAACATTGTTGACCCGAACAAAGCCACAATTGTTTACTTAACATCTGACCAGGGTATTGCGGCTTCAACAAACTCAGGGGCAAATATTTTTGAAATAGATAACGGCGTGGAAGCAGTACAGGTAAACGATTGCGATATGAACGTAACAAAAACAAATGCATGGATTGCATCGAAATCAGGAATAAGAAAAGTGTACAACTATAACACTACACCCGTTTGGTCTAATGCAATGTTCCCAAATGGCGACGGCTCGCCTTATTACTCTGCTGATATGTTAATAAACGATACAAGCACAGCTTATGTAGGTAATGTAAGAGTTTATAAAACTACAAATAATGGAAGCTCATGGAATCGCGTTTTCACTGCAGAAGATGCTCCATATAGTTTTGCAAGCTCAAGCGTAGTTGAAGCAATAGAAGTATGCCCTTATGATTCTAAAATTGTGTTCGCCGGATATTCACAAAGCGGTACAAGCAAAGGCGGTTTATTTTATACCACTAACTCAGGTACAAACTGGAGTCAGATACTTATTGCTGCTGCTTCAACAGGTCAAGACGTTGACGTAAACGATATAGTTTTTTCAATCGAAGGAACGGATACAGTAGCATACGTTGGTGTCTCCTATGATTTATCTGCTCCGCAGGGAGTTTCACTATACAGACTAACAAAATCAGGAAACAATTGGACATCTGCTCAAAATATGGATGGTACAAATACGACTGTTGGTTACCAGATAGTTTCTACGATAATTGATTTAACAGTGAGCGTTACAGGTGATACAGTTTATGCATGTGGTACAGATGCAGGTGTCAATCACCCAATTGCTTACTATAAAATTGTTTCAGGTACAAATAAGTGGTCGGCATTTTCTGTAAGCGGATTCCCTATTACACCGGGTATGCAAGGCAAAGCTATTACAATAGGACCTGACTCAGTGTTCGTTGCTGCAGATAACAAAGTTTATTATTTGACAGGCTCATATTCTTCGGCTACCTGGCAGATAGGTTATACATATCCTACAGGCACACAAATAAATATGCTTTACTATGATGAGCTTCTTGTCGGAAGCGGAACAGGTCTTTTCTCTCAAAAAGGAAACGGAGTACTCCCTGTTGAACTTTCTTCATTCAGTTCATCTGTATCGGGAAGTAACGTAATACTTAACTGGAGAACACAGAGCGAACAAAACAATTCCGGCTATGATATCGAGCGAAAATCTTCTTCGAATAATGCATCAAATGATTGGAATAAAATTGCATTTGTAAGCGGTAACGGAACAACAAATCACGAGATAAGCTATTCATTCGCGGATAACAATCTTGCTACCGGAACATACTCTTACAGATTGAAGCAAATGGACTACAACGGCACATACAAATATTACTATCTCTCCAATGAAGTAATAATTGGTGTTCCAAATAAATTTGCCTTAGCGCAGAATTATCCGAACCCTTTCAATCCTGTTACAAAGATAAACTTCGAGCTGCCGGTAAATACAAATGTAAAGCTTGCAGTGTTCGATATTACAGGAAGAATGATTTCAGAATTAATTTCAGATAAGCTTTACAATGCGGGATACTACTCAATGGAATTTAACGCTTCAATGTTATCAACAGGCGTTTACTTCTATAAACTGACGACTAATGAAAACACCGCTGTAAAAAAGATGGTGCTTATTAAATAAAACAAAAAATAATTAAACTAACTTCTCACGGTGTAAAAGCCGTGAGAAATTTTTAAAATTATCCCCATATTTAAAAGTCATGTCAAAAATATTAAACGAATCACCTGTTTACCCCGGATGGGAAGTCCCGAAAAGCGAAATGTTTGCAGAAGAGAAAGCTCTTCTGATGAACTCAAAACAAAACTATATATTTTCATTTGTAAAGGTAGGCGCATCGATTGGTGTACTTACTTCAGCGTACATTATTATCAACAAATATAATATTAATGAAGAGCAGTTTAATTTATCTGCAATGCTTACACTGATTGCATTTAATGTATTTGCGGCAGGATTGATTAGCTACTTACTTGGAATGGTACTTGCGAAGCTGTACAAAAAATAATTTTTCTCAATTTCTTTCTTTGTCATATTCCTTAATTTCCTTTCACCCATGGCGGTTGCTTCTTATTTATATAAGAACGACCGCTATTCAAAATACCCAATTATTTTTTTCAGCTGTTCTGTTTTTTGTACATCACCTGAACGGGTGTAAATATTCACAAGATTATTCAAAGACCTTCTTATAATATCTTTATCATCTGCAATTTTTAAAAATGAAATGCTTTCGAAATCTTCTTTTGATAAACCAATCCTGCTTAAGAACTTTACTGCTTCACTTTTTGAAATTACAATTCCGTTATTATACGGGTCAATAAAAAATTCATCTTTATCATCTATGTATTTTATTATAAAGTGAGCAGGAAGATTTACTCCGAAAGTAGGGAGGTTTAACCTTTTGCAAACAAGCAAATAAAGAATAGATAAACTTATTGGTATTCCTTTCTTTCTATCCATAACATCGTTAAAGAAAGTATTCTCCGGCTCGTAAAAATTTTCATTATTGCCTTTAAATCCCTGCTGGAAGAACAAAAAGTTGTTAATGATATTTATAACGTGCAGCGGATCGTCTTGTGGGATGAGCGGATTTGTTTTCATCTTAGCAATAGAGACATTCAGTTTATCGCCCATATCATCGAGAGCATTTTTATATTTATTCATATCAAGCTCCGGGTAGCCAAAGCTCGCCATAAGAAAAACTGCGTCTTCTAAAATGTTTTCGCTCTTTAGTGAAAGCTCTTTGAACTTAACATCTATCTCCGAAAAATATATTTCATCAATAATATTTTTTATTCTGGTATCAAGCAAAGCATTATCATTCATCAAGCCCATCATCAATGCAGGAATTGCATCGTTGCCCGCTTCCACTAATTTACTTCTTACATGCTGATAAACAAATTCATCGTTATCATCCAGTAATTTTATGAGATTCTCAGTATCTTTTATTTCTATTTCTGTCATTCTTTTTTTAAGCTGTTACAATTTTAGTTTCTAAGTTAACCTTCCTAATCAGTAACATTCCTACAAGGAAAAAAAATCCAACTGATAGCACTGCAAGTTTTTGCGAACCTGAAAGCCACGATACAAGCCCGAAGGTAAGCGGACCTAACAGTGTTGACGTTTTTTCCAACAATGAATAAAATCCGAATAAAGTTGCTTTCATACTATCCGGTGTGAGCTTTGCCATCATAGTGCGTGATAAGCTCTGTGTTGCTCCTAAGAACGTTCCTGCAAATGCTCCTATAATGAAAAAAGAGTTTTTATCATTGGTAAAAAATACTGCCAATGTGATGAATATCCAAATAACTATGGTAAATACGAGAGATTTCTTAATCCCGATTTTATCTCCAAAATAACCAAAGATAAGCGAGCCAATCAAAGCCGTTATCTGAACTAACAGGAAAAATATTGCAAGCTCAGTGATGGAAAAGGAAAGGGTTTTTGCTGCGTAAATCCCCGAGAAAAAAATAATTGTGTTAACTGCATCTATAAAGAAGAAGTATGATACAAGAAACCATTTAAGATTATGTAGTTGAGTAATAAGTATTAATGTTTCTTTCGTTTTGGAAAAACCATAGAGAAAATAATTAATAGCATTTTGTTCTCTTGGTATCTTTTTCTCTTTCAAAAAGAAGAACAAAGGAAGTGAAAAAGTCATGAACAAAATTGCGCAGACAAGGAATAATAAATTTGGATTGTCTTTCAGCGGGAAAACAAGTCCCACTGAAAGCAGCGAACCTGCATAGCCGACTGCATAACCAATACCAGAAACTTTATTATAATATTTTTCTTCGGTGATTTCTTTTATGAATGCATCGTAGAATGTAAGTCCGGTTTGAAACCCTATATTAGAAAAAATTAAGAGCACTAAAGCAAACACAATTGTGCCGGGTCCTGTGAAATACATTAACGCTGTAGGAATAACGGCAAGAATTGTGAAGAATAATAAAAATTTCTTTTTGCTATTGGAGAAATCCGCAAGCGCGCCGCAAACAGGATTCAACACAGCGGAGATTATCATTGCAATATTTATTCCAAGCGACCAATAAAAATCACCTATCTGCTCGCCTCCGCAAATTGTGCTTGTGAAATAAATCGCAAATACGAATGCAAGCACAATTGTTGCATAGGTCGAGTTTGCAAAATCAAACAGCGACCAGTAAAAAATTTGTTTTTTATTTTCCATTAGATTTGTCGGAGTGAATAAAATTAACTACTTCTGTAAATTATTTCTTGCCGCCTTTCTTCTCAAGGTTCAGTAATCCTCTTCCCGTCTTATTCAGCTTGCCTTCTTTTTTCAAATCTTCCTGTATTGCATCAAGCACTCCGTTTATAAATTTTCCGCTGCTCTTTGATGAAAATTCTTTTGCAATTTCAATCGCTTCATTAATTGTAACCTTCGGTGGAATTTCAGGAAAGTTCAAAAGCTCTGCAACTCCGATTTTTAAAATAATTTTGTCCACGTAGGCCATTCTTTCCGATTCCCAGTTCTGTACTTTATTGTCAACAATTTCCTCAATCTGTTTTATGTTATCAAGAATGTAGTAAATCAAATCTTCTGCGAATTTTTTATTCTCTTTATCTTCTACATCTGCAAGTAAATCTTTCATTACGCTGTCAATCGGGTCACCATTCATTGACTGCGCATACAATATCTGCATTACTTTAATTCTGATATGTCTTCGGGTTTGCGGCATTTTTTTATTAAATATATTTTATATTATAAATTACTTTAAATGTTTTATCCGATTCCAAAAAACCAGAATATTACAAGAGCAAAACTTTCCTTTATACAGAAAGTTATTCCCCCCTCTGTAGAAAGCGGTGTATCTGAAGAAATTGCATCTGCATCAATATTATTAAACGCGCATATTTGTTTGCATCTGAATAAATGGTAATTATCCGATATCAAAATTATTTTTTTCCAGTTCATATTTTTATACAGGAAGTCCCTTACAAACTGAAGCTGCTCCATAGTGGAATTAGAATTGTTTTCTACTATTAAGTTTTTCGGGTCAACTCCGTATTTTATAAGTTCATTTTTTGCGACATCGCCTTCCGTCATTTCATTGGGAGAACCTCCTCCTGTAAGCACAAGCTTACGTACATTTTTCCTGTCATAAATTTCAAAACCTTTATTTATTCGTTCACGCAGTACAGGTGAAGGCCTGTTGCCACCCCATACTGCTGCCCCAAGTATTACGCCTGCATCTGCTTTTTTCTCGCCGTCTGCATAAAGAGCTGCATCATCTTTAAAAGTATAAACTTTAAAGAAGACAATTAATAAAAGAATAGGGATTAGAAAAAGATTGAACCATATAGTTCTAAACACATACAATTTTTTCAATCGTGAAGTTACTATTACGATGGAAGCTGATATGATTACAAAGTTCAGAAGCAGGCCTACCGAATAAAGAATAATTTTTATATCCTTCTGATAGAAATAAAATGCTGATATGGTAAAAGCATTGGATAAAAGTGAAAGAAAAAATAAAAAGAAAAGTGCTCCCGTATTCAACGGGTATTTTTTACAAAATAAAATTATCTGGATGAGGATTGGGATACCAAAGAAAAAAAATGAAATCATGTTACCCGTCTTCATCATATCAAAATTGCGCATGGTCAAATCCTGATTTTTATATCTGAGATATGTTAAGAGAACGGCCGCTGCGATTTCACTTATGATAAGTCCGGCTAATATGAGTCTTTTGGATTTTATGTGCTCAGTTTGATTAAAGAACTACAACAAATATATAACTTTTAAATCAAATTAAAGTAAACAAAATTATGGCTTTACAAAACCCTTACTTTTTGAATTATTTCTCAATTGAGCTTTCTTTGGCTGCCTTCACTTCCTGTTTTTGTAATCCGAGAATTTCTCTTGCTCTGTTCAACGCATTGTCAATATTTCCGCAGCAATTATCTATACCGATTTTCCCGAGAAGCCCGGCTCTCTCCGCCGCAATTAACGGCTGTGCGTGAATTCCTGATAACAACAAAATTATACCCTGTTTTTTGCAATCCTCATAAAAATCTTCAATTGTTGAAAGGCCGGTTGAATCAACAGCAGGAACATTTCTCAATCTTAAAATAAAAATTTTAGATTTCTCTTCTACTATTCTTGCTGCTTCCTTAAATTTGCTGGCTGCTCCAAAAAAGAATGGACCGTTAACTTCGTAAACAAGCACTCCTTTAGGAACATCTTTTCCCGTAATTGAGTTATCTCCCGATTCTTCTGGAGTATTTTCATCAAACTCTCTCGAGACAATACCGACATTTGTAACATTTGCCATTCTGTTCATAAATAAAAACGCAGACATTACCATTCCTATTTCAATCGCCACTGTTAAGTCAAACACAACTGTCAGGAAAAAAGTTGTAAGCAAAACGATAACATCGCTCTTCGGCATTTTAAGCTGAGCTTTGAACTCACGCCACTCACTCATATTATATGCCACTACAACAAGTATTGAACCCAACACACATAGCGGAATCATGCCTGCATACTTTCCGAAGAAAAGCATTATCAATAATAATACTGCTGCATGAATTATCCCGGCGACGGGAGTCTTACCGCCGTTTTTTATATTGGTGACTGTTCGCGCAATCGCACCTGTTGCGGGTATTCCTCCGAATAAAGGAGTAATAATATTAGCTGCGCCCTGTGCAACCAATTCAATATTCGAGCGGTGCCTTCCACCAGTCATTCCGTCAGCAACAACTGCAGAGAGAAGCGACTCAATTGCGCCAAGTAATGCAATAGTAAAAGCGGGAGAAATTAATCCTGCAATTTTTTCATAGGTAATATTGGGAAAAGTCAGCGGAGGAATTGAACCGGAGATAACTCCGAACTTCGTGCTGATAGTTTCCACGTTAAGATTAAAAAAATAAACAATCAGAGTACCAGCAATCAAAGCAACAAATGTTCCCGGTATTTTTTTTGTGATTTTCGGGAAGATAATTATAATAAATAAAGATATAGCAGAAACGATTACTGTGCTTGTGTTTAGCAGATTAAGATTACCAAATAGCACAGGAATTTTTTCAAGGAAGTCAGCAGGTATTTTATCAATATGAAGTCCGAACAGATCTTTTATCTGAGTTGTAAAAATTATTAATGCAATGCCAGATGTAAATCCGGTAATAATAGGGAGAGGAATAAATTTTATAAGTGTGCCGAGCTTCAGAAATCCCATCAGCATCAAAAATATTCCCGCCATGATAGTTGCTATCATTAGCCCGTCCATACCGTACCTCTGAATTATTCCGTAAACAATAATAATGAATGCGCCGGTCGGTCCACCGATTTGTACCTTGCTGCCGCCAAGAAATGAAATTATAAATCCTGCAATGACCGCTGTGATGAGACCCTTTTCAGGTGAAACACCTGAAGCAATTGCAAAGGCTATAGCTAGAGGAAGAGCTACTATTCCGACAATCACGCCCGAGGTTGCATCGGAAAAAAATAGCTTTTTGTTGTAATCTTTAAGAGTTGTAAAGAGCTTGGGAACTAACATTATAAATAAAAATCGTGATTTCGCTTAATAATAACAATTGAGTAAATTTTCATCTCAACCTTCATTTTTGCATTATAATACTGTAATATATGCACTTATATTCAGATAATTGCCTTTAAATTCGTTAGTATTTTGGGTATTTTACAGGATATGATGCAAGAAACCGCAAAGGAACTGGAGAAAACTGTTCTAGTATGTTATTCAAATAAAAGCGATAAAGAAAATTACCATTCAGAAGATTCACTCATCGAGTTAAAATTTCTTGCTGAAACTGCCGGCGCAGTTGTTGTGAAATCCTATTATCAGTCGAACAGTACTTACGATTCACGCACTATGATCGGTAAAGGAAAAGTAAACGAGATTGCTGAATATGTTGAGGACAACAAAATCGCTCTTGTAATTTTTGAGAACGAACTTGCTTTCACTCAGATAAGAAATCTTGAACAGAAAATAAAATGTAAGATAATGGATAAGTCAAACCTTATCCTTGATATCTTTGCGTCAAACGCACGTACTTCACAGGCAAAATTACAAGTAGAGCTTGCGCAGCTTGAATATTTATTGCCGAGATTAACACGTCAATGGACTCACTTATCCAAGCAGTTCGGCGGTATAGGAGCAAGAGGTCCGGGTGAAACTCAGATTGAAACAGATAGAAGACTTATTGGTACAAGAATTTCCATGCTGAAAGAAAAACTCGTTAAGATTGACAGGCAGCAGCAGACACAATCCCAGGAAAGAAAAAATTTCTATAGAATTTCATTGGTAGGATATACTAACGTAGGTAAATCTACTTTATTAAATTTGCTTACCGACTCAGATGTCCTTGTTGAGAATAAATTATTCGCAACGCTAGATACATCTACACGGGTATTGAGCTTTAATTCCGTTAACAAAAAAGAATCTGTTCCGAAAATTCCAAAGAAGGTTTTAATATCAGATACAGTAGGATTTATAAAAAATCTTCCGCACGGATTGATAGAGTCGTTTAAATCTACTCTTGCAGAAGTAATTGAATCTGATATATTGCTTCACGTAGTAGATATTTCAAATCCAAACTTCGAAGAGCAAATTGAAGTTGTAGAAGAAACACTAAAAGAACTTGGCGCAGAGAATAAAATTATTGTGCATGTATTCAATAAAGTTGACGTGCTTGATAACAAAGATATGATGGCAGCTGTGAAAGATAAGTATGAGCACTCGGTGTTTATCTCCGCTGAGAAAGGTATGAATATAAAATATCTGATGGAGAAAATTCTTGATTTGCTATCGCAGAATAATAAAGAATCTCTTGTAAGATTAAAAGCAGATGATTACAAAGGATTGAGCGAGTTGTACAAACTCGGTGAAGTAAAAGAAGTAAAGTATCTGAAGACGATGATAAGAGTAAAAATGAATACAACTGAGAAGAATTTTGCTAAATTAGAAAAAATGTTCGCATAATATTATATAATACACATGATAAGCAAAGATTTTTTAATGCGCCAGATTGAAATACTGACTGAGGTTATTGCAAAGGTTCTCCTTAAAAAAGATATAAATGTTAAAGATGAAATAAAGCAGGAAATTGCCAGTGGATGCAAATCTTTAATAGGATTGGATTATGATTTTATAAATAAAATGCCTGTTCAACAACTGATTGGATTTTACAGCATTACAGGAAAACTTGATGTAGTGAAAACATTTGTAACGGCAAAGCTATTTAATCTTGCCTCTGATTCTGAGGAGATAGATGAGAAAATAAATCTGAAGGAAAAATCATTTTATTTGTATAATGCAATACTAGCAAATACAAAAGAGGACGAGTACATTGAGTTAAAAATTGAAATAGAAGAAGAGTTAGATAAAATAGATGAAGAATTAAATAAACTTCAAAAAGAAAATTAATTTATATAAACTAATAAATGCAAACTATGGCAGCAGAAAATTATAAAGGTGTTGATTACTATCAATTAGATGACTTGCTAAGCGATGAAGAAAAATCGATAAGAGATACAGTGCGTGATTTCGTAAGCAACGAAATTATGCCTATCATTGAAAAATATAATCAGGATATGAAATTTCCCACTCAGCTTGTTCCTAAAATGGCCGAGCTTGGAATTTTCGGACCGACTCTCCCTGTTGAATATGGTGGCATGGGTGTAAACAATGTTGCATACGGATTAATCATGCAGGAGCTTGAGCGCGGCGATAGCGGTGTGCGCAGCTTTGCATCTGTTCAATCTTCATTGGTAATGTATCCGATTTATGCATTCGGAAGTGAAGAGCAAAAAAAGAACTGGCTGCCAAGACTTGCAGCAGGAACAGCTATCGGCTGCTTCGGATTAACAGAGCCTGACTTCGGAAGCAATCCGGGCGGAATGATTACAAAAGCAGAAAAAGTTGATGGTGGATATTTATTGAACGGCGCAAAGATGTGGATAACAAACGGAACAGTCGCAGATGTTGCAGTTGTATGGGCAAAGCTCGATGGCAAAGTAAGAGGCTTCTTAGTTGAAAAAGGAATGAAAGGATTCTCCGCTCCTGAAATGAAAGGTAAACTTTCACTCAGAGCATCTATAACTTCTGAGTTAGTTTTTGAAGACTGTTTAATCCCGGAAGAAAATATATTACCTCTGTCAGGCGGATTGAAATCACCGCTAAGCTGTTTAACACAGGCAAGATACGGAATTGCATGGGGCGTAACAGGTATGGCAATGGGATGTTACGATACCGTTTTAAATTATACCAAGTCAAGAATTATGTTCGGCAAGCCGCTTGCTGCTTTTCAATTGACTCAGGACAAACTTGCATACATGCTTACAGAAATTACAAAGGCGCAGCTATTAAACTGGAGACTTGCGAAATTAAAAGACGAGAATAAATTAAGACCACAGCATGTATCACTTGCAAAAAGAAATAACTGCGAGATTGCAAAAAATATTGCAAGCATGTCACGCGAAATGCTCGGCGCAAATGGAATACTTGATGAGTACCCAATCATGAGGCACTTAAATAATATAGAATCAGTTAAGACATACGAAGGCACACATGAAATGCACTCGCTTATCCTCGGTGAAGACGTAACAGGATTTGCAGCATTTGAATAAAAAAATATTTATGTGGAATCCAAAATTTACAAAAGAACAATACGATAAAGCTGTTGAGAATGCATATGCAAAATTTAATTACTATAAGGTTGTAGAGGAGTATAAATACAAAACTCCTGAAGAACGCTTAGAGTTTCTTGCAATGTTGCAAAAAGCAGTAAGCGAGGAATTAGGTATAAGTGATAAAGTTGAAAGAGTTTTTCATGTTGAAAAAATGAAAAGACAAGATTTACTATGAAAACATTCGAGATACCCATATTTTATAGAAGTCCGGTAATTACTAAGATAAAAAACTCGCGCAAGGTTTCTGACCCGCGTAAGAAAGACTACTCACCTACAGTTTTAGATTTCGGACCCGTACATTTTTTAATTGCGCGGCACTTCGGTTTCTGTTACGGAGTAGAAAACGCAATTGAAATTTCCTATCGAGCAGTTGAAGAAAATCCCGACAAAAGAATTTTCCTTCTATCGGAAATGATTCACAATCCTGAAGTCAATAATGATTTAATACGACGCGGAGTAAAATTCCTTATGGAAACAAGCGGCGAGCAAATTATTCCATGGAGCGAACTTAGGCCGAATGATATAGTTATCATTCCTGCATTCGGTACTACACTTGAGATTGAAGATAAACTTTCTGGGATAGGCATTGACCCGCTGAAATATAATTCAACTTGTCCCTTTGTAGAAAAAGTATGGAACCGTGCTGAGACTCTCGGTATGCAGGACTATACTATAATAGTACACGGGAAATATAAACACGAAGAAACTAAAGCAACGTTTTCACACAGTAAGGAAAATGCGCCAACAATGATTGTCCGCGATATGGAAGAGGCAAAGATGCTCGGCGATTTTATTCTTGGGAAAATTTCATTGGATGAGTTTAATAAAAATTTTCAGGGAAGATTATCTAAGAATTTTGACCCGCGTACCGATTTTATAAAAATAGGCGTCGTCAACCAAACAACAATGCTGGCAACGGAAACGCAGGCAATTGCGGATTATCTGAAAAACGTAATGATTGAAAAACACGGCGAAGCAAATTTGAAAAATCATTTTGCTGATACGCGCGATACATTATGCTATGCTACACATGATAACCAGAATGCTACTTTAGGTTTACTAAAAGAACAAGCCGATATTGCCATTGTTGTCGGCGGATACAATAGCTCAAACACATCCCACATTGTTGAGCTTTGCGAAGAGAAGCTTCCGACTTATTTTATTTCTTCTGCCAATAAAATTATTTCTAAAGATTTTATATCTCACTTTAATTTCCATACACATGAAGAGCTTGAAACGAATGATTATCTTCCGCAAGGCTCAATTGAAAATCCAGCTAGAATAATACTTACAAGTGGCGCCTCATGCCCCGATGCAATAGTAGATGAAGTTTTACAAAAGCTTTTATCTTACTATCCCGGCGCAAAGTCTATAAAAGAAGTAATGCAAAGCATTAATTAGAATCAGTCATTATTTCTTTTCTCTTTTTACCATCGCTTCTTTCATTCTTCTTTTTAATTCTTCTTCGGGAACGTCTTCTATATGAGTGCCTATCCACCGGAAATTTCCTACTAAATCTTTTACTCCTCCGTAATATTCTCCTCAGTTCCGAGGAATTTACTTTGCATCGTAAATGTTTTACCATTTTAAGACGACTTGAATTTCTCGTTTATTTTAGGCATCTTATCTATACTAAGTATAAATAAGATTATTAATAATTAAAAAATCAGTATATAACAAATCATGAAAAAGAATTTTCATCCGGTGTACAGAGCAGTTGTATTTAAAGATATGACTACGGAAACAGAATTCCTTGTACGCTCAACAGTAGCAACAAAAGATACAACAACATTTGAAGGAAAAGAATACCCGCTTCATAAAATTGATGTTTCAAGCGCATCTCATCCTTTCTTCACAGGTAAAAAAACTTTACTGGATACTGCCGGAAGAGTTGAGAAGTTCAACAAGAAATATAAAAAAGCAGAAGCTACTGTTTAAAATAAACTCATACCCAACGTTATCGTTGGAAACGTAATGAAGTTTTAACTTATTTTATAAAATCGCCTGACGGAATTTTCCTTCAGGCTTTTTTATTTCTGATATTCTATTGTTAATGTTTTCTTTGGTAAGAAGGGAAAGCAAAATTAAACAAAAATAATGCCTCTCATAAACTCAGATGTAAAAACAAAATTTCACAAAGGCACAATAATTCTCAAAGAAAAAATCGCTGCGAATACATATCATCTGCGTGTTCAAGGCGACGGAATAAAAAATCTGGATTACATTCCCGGCCAGCACATGAAAGTTGTGGTCGGACTCAATCGAGATGCTGCGCAAAATGATAAGGTGCGTTCATATTCAATCTGGGATTACCATTGGGCAAAAGGAATACTTGATTTAGCTGTTTGTACTTTTTCGGATGGGCTTGGAGCAAAGTGGATTGAGAACGTTCAGCTCGATGATGATTTTTATTTCTTTTTGAAAACAACTCTCACTGCAGATAATTCTGCACTTAATTATTTTTTCATAGGAGATGTTTCAACACTTGCGCATTTTTACAAAGTAAGAAGAAGCCTTGCATCCGATAAAAAAATATTCAGTTTTATTTATAGTGATAATGAAGCAGATTTTTTCCCCGACATAGACGGCAATAAACCATTTAAGTTTTATACGAAGCCGTCAAATAAAAAATCCCCTGCTCCCATAGAATTTCTGCAGGAAAAAATTTCTTCCGTTATTAAAGCGCAAAAAAATTCAAATAATTCAATTGCTTACATAGGTGGAGATGCACGAGTATGTGCGGCATTGCCTCCTTTCTTCATTCAGAATTTTAATTGGAAGCCCGAGCAAATAAAAATGAAATCATTCTGGAATCCGGATAAAGTAAGTGAAGAATAAAGAAGTGTAGTAAAAACAAAAAAGACCTGACAGATTAAATCCGGCAGGTCTTTATTTACCCAAGTACTATGAACTAAAATTTACTTTACCAGCATCATTTTTTTCACATCACTAAATCCATTAGCTTCCAGTTTGTAATAATAAATTCCGCTTGGCAATGAAATAGCATTAAATTCAACGCTATGCACACCTGATGTCACTTCTCCGTTCACAAGTTTTGAAATTTCTCTTCCCATAATATCGTAAACAGTCAACTTCACGAATGAATTTTGCTGAACTGTAAATGAAATTTTTGTAGACGGATTGAAAGGGTTAGGATAGTTCTGCGATAAAGAAAAATCTCCAGCTACTATTGAATTATTACCAATGCCTACAAACGCACCGCTTGAACCGCCTGTAACATTGTAGCCAATACCGGTTGAGTTTCCCCAGCCGATGATGCACGAGTCGCCGCTAACATTTCTGAATCCTGCAACAGGCGCGGCGTACACACCTGAGCCTGAAGTGCCGGACTGATTTACAATATAAGTCGAACCAAGCGCGCCGAGTGTAAACATTCTTCCTTCTATTACAGCTTTACCGTCATTGCCGTTCTTGTTGGCAAATGCAAAGAGGAAATTATTAACCGAGCGGCTTCTTGCTTTAAGGTCAACTGTGAGAGTTGTATCAGTTGAGTTATCAATAAACCCTGACAATCCAAATGTTGAAGTATTGTGTGAGTAATTTGTAGCATAATAGTAATAAGCGTCCCAGTCGCCCAAAGCATATAATCTTCTTGAAGAAACCATTACGTTTCTGCTTTGATATCCGGGTGAAGCAATTCTTGGAAATTGAAGATATTTAGTATCGTTAATGCTGTAGCTATTATCAACACTTGCCCCATATGTTGACGACGTAGTCATAAACACTTTGTGTCCGTCGAATGCAAAGTTACCCCTTATAACAGAAGCAGTTACCACCAGGTCAGAATCCCCGGGAGTATTTACATAGCAAATATCATTGTGCATGTAAGAACTATCGCCGGCGGCAGATGAAGTATAATAGTAGTAAGCACCGACTGTCGAGTTTGCCTGCTGGGTGAATTCAGGTGATACTCCGAAGGGAGTTGCTGAGTAGAAAAATTTAGACTTAACGAACTTGTTTCCTCCTGCTAAAGAATCCTGTGTGCAAGTAAAATATACGTACGAGCCTGAAGTATATCGGGCAGCATCGCTGGTAATTCTTGGGAAGTGGTAACTTGTATTAGATGCACCATCCTGCATTAGTCCCGAGTCAAAGCCATTGCCGTCTGCTCTCATTCTGAAAACCAATACCGAGTTAAACGTGCTTGTTATTACTGCCCCTGCAGTTCCCCATATAAAAGCAGAGTCACCTCTGTTAATTACTTCTATATCAAGCTCGTTAGGATTGTAATCAAGCTCTGTATATTCAGGCAGCGCGAAATGGAAGAAATTGTTCCACGAAATTCCGTTATTAGTTGATTTGTAAAACCACATTTCATCACTCTCGCCGACAACGTATCTTGTATAAGCAGCATAGATATATCCTGTGATTCTGTCTGTTGAAATTGCTCCGGAAACAACTCCGTGAGTTGAATTGATAGCAGTGTAATTGAAGTTATCTTCATTGCTGCTTTGCGAGGAAGCAACATCAGTTATGTGTGTAATATGAAGACGAGTTGCGCCCGTAAGATTATTTATCTGATCCTGATAAAATTTTATGTTTGCTAGATTGCCTTCGCTCTTTGCCTGCTTTACTTCTTTGTATAAGTTTTGAAGTTCTGGTGAAATAGTTTGTGATGAATAATTATTAGTTCCATCGGGAGCGATGTTTTGTGTCTGTGTAATAGTACCGGCTATTTTACTTTGGGAGAAAGTAAAAGTTGCTGAAAAAAGTACTAAGAGAATTGCGAGTGTAATGTTTTTCATTTTTTATTTTGTTTTATGAACTGCTGTAAACTAAGAAGAAAAGAATGCTGCATCAAATTAAGATTATTATCGTTGTGAAGAGAAAAACAGAAAAAACTCTCAAATAGAGCTGTAATTGAAGATTTTGCAATTGAATGTGTAGCGGGAATTTCTTTAAAAACCAAAATTAATACCTATATGTACTAATAGGTAAACTTTTCTTTCATTTTTCATCTATTCTTATTATTTTCTATTGACACAATTACTGTAATCTTTTATTGTGAAAATCTGACCTCTTTGAATTCAGAATGCAAAATTCAGGGATTAATAATTTCAGTTAGAATTTATTTGTTTACGATTTAGTGGGAAAAAACCCGACCAAAATCCGACCAATTCCAAATAGTGAAATAGTGTGTTTTGGTTTAAAATAAAAGAATCCGTCAAAAATTCATCTTTAAATATATCCGAAATACATTTGAAATTTGAAATCTTATATTGAAATTAAAAAACCCGGCCAAAATCCGACCAATTGCAAACAGTGAAATGGTGAGATAGAGAAATAGTAAGTTTTGGTTCGAAATAAAAGAATCCGTCAAAAATTCATCTTTAAATATATCTGAAATACATCTGAAATCTGAAATCTTATATTTCAAATTAAAAAACCCGACCAAAATCCGACCACTTGCTGACTTAAAAATAAAAAGCCTTCAGCATTGGGACGCCGAAGGCTTTCGTTCATAAATAGACCTGAGCTTTAAGCAATCAGATCTAATTAAAATGTGACCATAATGTGACAATTTTATATTATAAACTTACAACTTCGTAACAAGAGAAAAATATTAAAAAAAAATCTAAATTTAATATTTCTACTTACTAATAGGGAAATAATTTTATTTTATAAGCATCATCTTCTTTACATCACTGAAGCCGTTAGCTTCGAGCTTATAATAATATACTCCGCTTGTAAGCCCGAGCGCATTGAACTCAATGCTATGCTCTCCTGCAGAAATTTGTTCGTTAACAAGTATCGCTGTTTCTTTTCCAAGAGCATCGTAAACCGTTAGCTTCACGAGTGAATTTTGCTTTACGTTAAATGATATTTTTGTAGAAGGATTAAAAGGATTAGGGTAATTCTGGCTCAATAAAAAATCTTTAGCAATAGTAGAATTATTTCCCGTACCTGTTACGCTGCCGCCTGAACCACCTGTAATGTTATAACCTATTCCGCTGGCATTTCCCCAGCCAACAAGACATGAATCGTTATTAACAAACCGGAAGGTTGGCATAGGAGCTCCGTAGAGACTTGTGCCTGCGCCGCCTACTCCGTTTATGAAATATGGGGCTCGGAATACTCCGGCTTTGAACTCTCTTGCTCCTACGTAAGCTCTGCCTGTTCCTATACCCGGAGTTTTAGTGGAGAAGGCAACAAGGAAGTTATCGAATGAGCGATATCTTGCAGTAAGATTTACTGTCATTGTTGTATCGGTGCCTGTGCTGACATATCCGTTTTGATTAAAGTTACCTGTACTTGGTGTTAAATTATTTGAGTAATAATAATATGCATCCCAATCACCGCCTCCATATAATCTTCTTACAGTTATCATAACATTTCTATTTAAGTAGCCGGGTGATGCAATGCGGGGTGACTCAATAAGATTTGAACCTGCATAATTATAAGTTGCTGAAAGTGTATTTCCATAGTTAAGTGAATGAGTCATAAAAACTGAATTTCCGGAAAGAGTGGATGCACCTCTTACTACAGTTGTTGTTACTATAATATCTGTATCGCCGGGCGTATTCACGTATGCAACATCACTTTGCATAAAACTGGAGTCAGGCTGCAAATCTGCATAGTAAAAATATGCTCCTACGGAAGAATTGCTTTTTATGTTAAATTGAAGAGTAGATGCAAATGGGTTTGGGCAAAGGATAAATTTTGAACGCAAAGATTTTTGTGAGCCAACAGTAGAATCCAATGTATATACAATGTAGATGAATGATCCTGAATCATAACTTGCATTATCACTAGTAATTCTTGGGAAGCGCGCCTTATTGCCGGGAGTACCGGATTCTAAAATTCTTACTCCGTCAAAATTTCCATCTTGTCTGCATCTGTACAACATTGATGTTACAGTTGAGCCATAGTTCAATCCGGCAACACAATATACAAACGATGTATCGCCGTTGTTAACAACTTCCAGATCAATTTCATTGGGTCTGTAATTCACATCACCTAACGAAGGTAAAGTGAATAGCGAAAGAAGAGTCCATCCGATTCCGTTATTTGATGATTTGTAAATATACATTTCATCGCTTGCGCCTTCAATTGGTCTGGTATAAGCAGCGTAGAGCATTCCGGTAATTCTGTCCGTAGCAACCGCGCCGGATATAATTGAGTGAGTTGAATTGAGAACTGTATAGCTGTAGTTATCATTTTGATTTCCATCACCAGCCCTTGCAATAACATTTGGCTGAATAGAAATAGTATTTATTTCAGCTGAGCCGGTAAGCGCATCGATTTTATCCTGATAGAATTTTATCTCTGCAAGATTGCCTGAGCGCTTTGCTTGCTTTACTTTTTTTGTAAGTTCAGAAAGTTCTTGTGAAATAGGTTGAGGTGCATAATTGTTACTTCCATCAGGAGCGATATTTTTAATTTCATTAATTGCTCCTACAGGTCTGCCTTGGGAGAAAGTAATTCCTGTTGTAAGAATAATGAGAAGAATTGCGAGTGTAATGTTTTTCATTTTTAGTTTTGTTTTATGAACTGATGTAAGCTAAAAAGAAAAGAGTGGCAGAACAAATGAAGATATTAAGCGATGTGGAATGCTTTTTAGAAAAAAGCTTGAAAAACGAGTGAAACCGGAGAAAAACAATGAAAATGTGTGGAGGATTTTAGAGGGGAAAATGCAAAAAAAGAATTAGGTACAATAAAATTCACCTGATCCCGACAAATCGGGACCAGATGAAAGAATTTTATTATTGTTTTTCTACGTGTGCTTTTAAGGATGTTCCGATTAAATAAGTCCAACCGCCATTGTAATCGTTTCTGCTTAATACAGGATGCTGCTTTTCAACATTTTCCCATCCTGAGTGTGTAAGAGTGAGTTTAGTTTTTCCTTCTGCTTCTTCAAGGCTGTAAGTTACTAAAGTTTCGCCGGGATGTCCGTCAAATTTCCAAGTGTAAGCTAATTTTTTTTCGGGAATGATTTCAGTAATTGTATGTGTATGGGGATAATCTACACCGTCTTTTTTTCCCCGCATGTGAAATGTTTTGCCGACTTGCGGAACAAAATCATCTGCAGGCATAAACCATTTTACGATTTGCTGCGGCTCTGTTAATGCTTTCCAGACTTGTGACGGAGAAGCATCTATCGTTACTTCTTTTACTATAGGTTCTTTGTTATCCATTTTATTTTGAAAGGTTTTCTAAATCAATTACTTTTGAACATATTTTTTGAGTAAAACATTTAGCACATGGTCCCATCCATTATTATAACCGTCGCGGTTTTTCTGCGCAGCTTCAGTGTCGGGGATTTTATCGAAGCCGGAATGAGTAACCGTAACTTTGGTTTGCTCACCGGCTTTTTCAAGCTCATAAGTTACGTGAGTTTCTCCTGCATCGCCGTTAATGTGCCAGTTTAGTCCCAGCTTTTTTTCGGGAACGATTTCAGTAATTTTTATGGTAAAAATTGTTTGGTAGTATCGGTGTTTATTCTTCCAACGTTATCACTTCCGTATATGTACCAGAAGCTTAATCCGCTTCCGGTATATACAGCAATTTCCTTACCGTCCGCATCTCTTGAATAGAATTCGTAATCTGTAACAGCCTAGTTCTTATAAGTATATACATCACTCCAGTCGGGTTAATCCGCTTTACTATCTGAAGTTTCCAATACAAGCCTTCTTATTCTGTTACTTTACTCATCATAAAATAAAATCCGGAAAAATTTTCTCGGCTTTAATCCATCTAGAAAAAATCTTACTATATATTTTATTTATATAATTTTAAGCCTGATTACTCATTGACAAATTGCGCGAAATTAGTGTATTTTAAAATATTCTGGTACAGCATAATTATGCACAAAAAGATTCTTAAGTTATTTACGTTTGAACTTTTCTATATTTTCGTACTATCCATTTTTTTTCTATAGGTAAAAATTCATATGTAAAATAATTAATTGTAGCCAGATGTTTATAAACATAAAAACGTATTTCAATCTTAAAAATGTTTGAGTTAACCGATTTCTCTATGTTAGTTATTTCCAAATTACTTGTAGCAAAAGCTCTATAGTCATTTGTGTCCATTGGAATTATTTTAGTGCCAAATGGACTTAGAAATATCTGGTCATACTTTACAAGATCATTTTTTAATAAGTGCATATCTAATAGTGTATCTTTACTTACATCTATAAATACATACATTTCCCGATAATTTAAGGCATTCTGTAAAAGTAAATATTTTTCGCTTTCTGTAGAATCCAACAATTGTTGAGCACATGAACTTTGAGTTCCTAAAAAAAATAGTAAACCAACTTTTAAAAAAAACAATATTTTTTTCATTTTATTTTCCTTCGTCTTTAGGTGCTGTTATTTCGTTTAAATGATATGATTTTCCGTTAAGCTGAATTATATTATTTAATCTATCATAATTTTCATAGAGAATGGTATCATAATCGCCATCACTCATAAATTGTTTTCCAAATGTTAAAATCGCTTTCCATACTTTTGATATGGAGGCGTTTACCGTTATTTTTTTTATTATAGGTTCTATGTTCGCCATAATTTTTTTTATTAATTACTTTCCACATATTTTTTAAGACCCGGAATAACCTGCTCCCATCCGCCATTGTATGCATCTCTTCCTGCATTATCGTTAGTGACAGTTGCTTTATCCCATCCTGAGTGGGTTAGAGTCAGTTTTGTTTTTCCGTCCTGCTCTTCAAGCTCGTATGTTACAAGTGTATCACTAAGCATATCTTTAACTGCCCATGTGTATGAAAGTTTTTTTTCAGGAACAATTTCTACTATTGTACAAATATGAGGAATTTGAGTACCTTTATTGCTTCCTATCATATGAAATGTTTTTCCGATAGCCAGTTCAAAATCATCCGATGGCATAAGCCATTTTTCGATTTGCTCTTTTTGAGTAAGTGCTTGCCACACTCTTGATACAGGTGCATCTATCGTGGTTTCTTTTACAACATCTTGTGTATTTTCGATTTTTGTGGTGTTAAGTATTATAAGGTTTCTGAATAATTTTTTATTCTGTTTACAAAGTACTCCCAGCCGCTTGTATGGTCAGTGCGTAATACCGGATTTTCATCAAGCATATTTCCCCAGTTAGAGTGGGTTAGGACCAGTTTTGTTGAACCGTTTGTTTCATTCAGCTCGTAGGTTACAAGAGATTCTTCAGGGATACCGTTTCTGTTCCATGTAAAGGTAAGTTTTTTTTCAGGAATTAATTCAGTAATTGTTGAAGTGTGGAAAAAATCTTCACCTTCTTTACAACCCTGGAAATGAAAAGTGTTCCCTACTTCAGGTACAAAATCGTCACAAGCCATGAACCAGTTTTTAATGTGGTCTTTATTTGTTAAAGCTTTCCACACTTTTGATGCAGGGGCGTTAATGATTACTTCTTTACAGATTACTTCTGCTTCAATTACATTTGATGAGTTCATTTTATTTTTTTAATTTGATAAATTATTTTTCTAATAATTCTTTGAGACTTTTTAATAAAAGATGTTCCCAGCCTTTATTGTGCTCTTCTTTTGAGAGTACGGGATTTTCGACAGTAACTTTATCCCAACCCGAATGCGTAAGTGTTAGCTTCGTCATTCCGTTTTTTTCTTCAAGGTCAAACGTTGCAAGTGTTTCTCCATGAATTCCTTCCACTTCCCATATGTATGAGAATTTTTTCTCAGGTATAATTTCTAAAATCCTGCATGTATGAATATGATAACAGTCCTTGCCTTTTCCTGTCATGTGGAAAACAGAATTTAGCTCGGGCTTATAATCATCAGAAGACATAAACCATTTACTAAGCTTTTCTTTCTCGCTAATTGCCTCCCATATTTTAGAAGCAGAAGCGTTTATTATTACTTCTTTTATTATAGGTTTTTCTTCCATAATATTTTAATTGTTCTCTATAAAATTTTTGAGTGAGTTTAATTTCTCATCCCAGAATTTATTGTAGTATTCAAGCCATTTGTAAATTTCGTTAAGAGGCTCGGGATTCAATCTGTAGTATCTTTCCCTTCCCTCTTTGCGTGCTTTTACAAGCTTGCTGTCCTCTAAAATTCTAAGGTGTTTTGATACTGCGGGTCGGCTGAATTTGAAATTGCTTGCAATGTTATTTACATGCATTTCTTTTTCAGTCAGCATCATTAATATCTGTCTTCGGCTTCCGTCTGCAAGCGCTGAAAAAATGCTGTCTATTCTGTTTGTCATAATTGTTTTTAAATAATACGTAACTTTTTAGTTACACAAAAATACGTAACTTTTTGGTTACTTGTCAAGTGAAAAGTTTTTGGAAAGTGTAACTTACTGAAAAAATTATACTTTTTTCTTCTTTTTCTTATCCCACAATCTTGCGATTACATAAATAAGAGGAATAACGTACATAAGTGTTAAGCTTGTGCGCGGACTGAATAGCGCAACTATGCAGCATATGCCAAAGGCAATTGGGACGGAAAAAACCATGCGGTTAAAACTTTTAATTTCTTTTTCAGGCATATCTTTATCCACAAGACGGTAATTCTTACTGGCATACCACCAATGGATTGCAAGAGTGAGACCAATCATAAGAAGATTAAGGGAGTAAAGGAACTGAGTAATTTCCAAACCTGTGTACTTCATCAGTAATCCAGTTGTGAATGGAACCGTTCCAACAAATACAAGAAAAAAAATATTTATCCACAACAAAGTTCTGTCTGACTGCTTTATATGCTTGAACTGGAGCTGATGGCGTGTCCAGTACAATCCAAGTAAAATAAAGCTTATAAAATAATTTTCGAACTGCGGAATCATATTGTAAAGCTTATCTATTAATTCGTGATTCATATGTGAAGTGAGAATGCCGTCGGGAACATCGAGCTTAAAAATCAGCAGTGTCATTGCAATGCCAAAAACTCCATCGCATAAACCTTCAATTCTATTTGTTGATAAACTTTCTTTGCTGTTATTTATCATAATTAAAAATGGGATTAAATAATAAGAATAAATAAGTTAAATTAAAAGGAACGTTAAAAATCCCGGACGCGTTATCCCAAATATGGATATTAAAAAATACACAACTAGATTAAGATGGTCTGTTCTTATAATAGTTGCTTTTCACATTCTGTATGTAAATTTCTTCAGTTTAATTTTTAAAGAAAATAGCATTCCTCAGATTACAGATAAATACAAAAGTCTGTTCGTCCCCGCACCCTATACATTCAGCATTTGGATATTAATATACTTAGCATTGATTGTTTACAGTATATATCAGTTGCTTCCCTCACAAAGAGAAAATTCATTGTATGACGATATCGCATTACCTCTAATGATTTCTTTGACATTAGGAATGTGGTGGGCAATTACATTTCAATCAGAGCACATTAGCATAAGCGTAGTTGCTTTATTTGCAATGCTAGTATTTGCCTTTATTACATACAAAACTATATACACTGCCTTCTTATATAATGAGGCAAGTAAATTACTTCTCGCGCCTTTCAGTATTTTTCTTGCATGGGTTACGGCGGCAAGCATAGCAAACTTTACAGTGTGGCTTGTCTTTGCCGGTTCAGGTGGAACATTCCTTGGGGAAGTTGTTACATCCAGACTGCTCGTTATTGCAACCATGATAATTGCGATTTCTTTCAGTGTAAAATACTGGGATTTTATTTTTCCGATAACCGTTGCTTGGGCTTTGATAGGAATTTATATTGCAAGAATAAACGAAACTCCTTCACCTGTCGGAACACCCGCATTTATTTGCGCAATTATTTTAATAGCGTGGAGCATGGCTGTAATCTTTATAAAGAAAGCACCAAGGGTTATAGACCTTCCAAGATAATTCAACCATATAATATTGTTAAATCAGTTTTTTAAAATTGTTAAATTTTTAAAATTGTTTTAACATTGCTTTAAATCAAAACTTACGAGGGGGCGTAAAAAATGCTATTAGTTTTTTAGTAGTTTAAACCTCTTTTGATTACATTCTCAAATCAACCCAATTACTACATTTAATTCCCTGCCCAAATTCATTAATTTTAAGAATGAAGAATATAATTACAATATCGAACGGCATTTTACACGTCCCGGATAGCCCCGTAATTCCATATATTGAAGGCGATGGCATTGGACCTGATGTTTGGAAGGCGACGCAGCACGTGCTTGACTCAGCAGTAGAAAAGGCTTATTCCGGGAAAAAATTAATCAATTGGCTTGAGGTTTTTGCAGGTGAAAAATCTTTCAATTTAATGAACAGCTGGCTTCCAACAGAAACTATAGACGCATTTAAATTATTCAAGATAGGAATCAAAGGTCCGCTCACGACACCGGTTGGCGGCGGAATTCGTTCGCTTAATGTTGCGCTTCGTCAGACGCTTGATTTGTATGTATGTCTTCGCCCCGTGAAATATTATCAGGGAATTGAAACTCCAATGAAACACCCTGACTACGTCGATATGGTAATCTTCAGAGAGAATACTGAAGACATTTACGCAGGTATAGAATTTAAAGCAGGCACTGATGAAAACGAAGCGATATTAAAATATTTAAGAACAGATTATCCTGACCAATTTAAAAAAATAAGATTCGGAACGCTTGACCACGTAAATGAATTCCTTACTCAATCGGGAAGGGAAACTACCGATAAAGTTGAAGTGGGAATCGGTATAAAAGTGATTTCAAAACTTGGTTCTGAGCGATTGATAATAGCAGCTATTAAGCATGCAATAGAGCATCACAGAAAATCAGTTACGATTGTGCACAAAGGAAATATAATGAAGTTCACTGACGGTTCCTTCCGTGACTGGAGTTATGACATTGCTGAAAATATGTTCGTAGATAATACTTATACATACAGACAATATGAAAAGCTAATGAATGATAAAGGAAAAGATACTGCTGAAAAAGAAAAAGCAAAGATGTTAAGCGAAGGAAGAATCTGGATAACAGATTCTATAATGGATAACACTTTGCAGCAGGTATTAACAAACCCGAAAGACTTTGATGTAATAGCTTCACCGAATTTAAACGGAGATTATCTTTCCGATGCAATCGCTGCCCAGGTAGGCGGTATAGGAATTTCTCCTGGCTCGAACATAAATTATATTTCGGGTCATGCAATATTTGAAGCAACTCACGGCACTGCACCGACCTTTGCAAATAAGGATGTGGCAAATCCTTCTTCATTAATTCTCTCGGGAGTTATGATGCTGAACTATCTCGGATGGAAAGAAGCAGCGAAGCTTGTTGAAGATGGAATAAAGAAAACTCTTCTCAGTAAGAAAGTTACTTTTGATTTAGCCCGTGATATGGAAGGTTCTATTGAAGTAAAATGCTCTGAGTTTGCCAATGAAATAGTAAATAATTTTTGATTTAATAAAGCAGCGAATGAGAAATTGCCCAAACTGCAATTCAGGTGAATACACAATTTATCTCATGGAGGGCGATTTCAAAATTGTGAAATGCAGTAATTGCTCATTGGTATATTTGCTGAACATCCCCGACGAATCCGAAATTTACGAAGACTATTATAAGATAGAATTTGCTAAGGAAGACTACTCACAAAAATCCAGGTTTCCCCACCTCTCAGAAATTTATACAATAAACGAGCAACGTTTACCTTACTTAAAGAAAATAAAATCTAACAGCTCTATTCTTGATATTGGCTGCGGCACAGGATTATTTTTGCATACGGCAGAAAAGCACGGATATAATGTATCCGGCATTGATGTCTCGCAAACTGCATTGGCATTTGCGAAGGAAAGTTTTAAGCTGAATGTCTCCGATGAAAAAGTTGAGGACTTAATTTCTCAAAATAAAAAATACGACTTCGTTACTCTATGGCATGTGCTTGAGCATTTTGCAAATCCTAAAGAAGAGCTGAGCAAAATAAAACAGCTTCTGAATCCCGACGGTATATTATTAATTGAAGTCCCGAATTTAAACAGTCTGAAATTCAAACTAGCAAAGAATAAATGGAAAGGTGGTAACCATCCGCTTTATCATAGAAGTTTTTTTACGGCAGATACGCTAAAGAAGACTCTGGAGTTAGCAGGATTTAATAAAAGCGAAAGACTTCAAATCTCCTATGATATTCCGGGGAAATCTGCGATGTATAATAAATCAAAAGATTTATTTAATATGTTTGCAATGGATGCCTTTTTAGATTTCGCAGGATGGAATTAATGAGTACCGGCTATACAATCAGCAATTGTATGTCCAATAAACAACAGAGCCAAAATTCCAGAAACAGAAACTAATATAAAACTTGCTGCACGGTATTTTTTCTCGAAAGAATTTTTATTTACAAAAACTGATAAAACATTGAGTGAAACTGCAATGATAGGAAAAATTATTACGGAGAATGCAAAAATTCCGAAACGAATCCATAGGGGCCAACCTGGGGAATATTCTTTAAGTATTGAGACGGGCGGTAATGAAATATTAAATACAGATTGAAGAGAAATACTTCCTAATATAAAGATTGCAGGAAGTAGAAGTATAATACTTAAAATCACTACTCTTTTTGTATTAAGTTCAAAAAGGTTTTTCATTTAAATAGATTAGTTTATGATAAATATAAAGTATTTATTTTGATTTCTCAAATCAGTTTATGTTATCACAAAAAATAGAGTACAACAAAATTGCGGGTCAAAAAATATAAAGGTCTTAAGCTCT
>JBBRQV010000013.1:0-38160 GCA_038225955.1 Ignavibacteria bacterium
GTTGCAACAGGGTATACAAACAAAAGCGGCAGCAAAAAATTCGACGGAGTGTTTACTCCAAGAGTTGCTCTTAACCAGATTATCAACAAGAACTTCTCTGTTTACGCAAGCTTCTCACAAGGATATTCTGCTCCCGGAACCGGTGCAGTTGTAAATGCAATCGGTCAGGTAAACACAGCTCTTAATCCTGAAAAAGCAAACAGCTATGAAGTTGGTTCAAAAGGAAGCTTCTCTAATGGAAGAGTTTCTTATGAGCTTGCAGGATACATGATGGATGTTACAGATAAACTTGTTAGTCAGAACATCGCAGCATCAGGTCTAACACCTGCTTATACAATAACTGTTAACGCAGGTAAAGTAAGATATCAAGGAATTGAGTTTGGTTTAAACGCAGATATTACCCCTGCAAAGAGTACATTCTTCAATTTAATAAGACCATTTGTATCATACACATATACAAATGCTTATAACGTTGATTTCAAATTAAATACATCAGATACATCTGCAACGGGTAATTTGAATGATAAAAAAGTATCAGGTATTGCTCCGCATTTAATAAATGTAGGTCTTGATATCGATACAAAACCCGGCATATACCTCAACGGAACATTTATGTACGTTGATAAAATGCCTATCTCTTTTGATAACTACAGAACTGCTGATTCATATAGTACAATTAATGCAAAATTAGGATTCAAGAAAGTACTCGGAAAGAACTATTCACTTGACCTATTTGCAGGTGCTGATAATCTCACAAGCGCAAAATATTCGCAAATGATATTTATCAACTTAACACCGCAAAACGCATCAACAAAGTATTTTAATCCTGCTCCTCAAACACCAACTTGGTATACAGGCGCATCATTAAGATATACTTTTGGAAATTAATTAATTTAATTGAAAAAAATCTCAGGGCAGTTTAAACGCTGCCCTGATTTTAAAAATAGAAATGAAAAAAACTCTTGGCATTTGTTTAGTACTTTTAGTTGCAGCTCTGGTTACTTCCTGCGGTAGATTCGCTAATAAAGAAAGCGCTACTACTAAGAATGGGAAAGATAGAATAGTCTGCGTATCAAAACAGCTTACTGAATTTATGTTTGCAGTCGGTGCAGGTGATAAAATTGTCGGTGTGGATTTATCCAGTACATATCCTCCTGAAGCTCTAAAGCTTGTTAATGTAGGATATCACAGAATGTTAAGCTCAGAAGGCATTATTTCGCTCAATCCTACCATGGTAATTCATAACGGTGGCATTGCGCCTGAAAGTGTTCTTACTCAGCTTGAGAAAGTCGGAATACCGATGAAGAAATACATGGATACTCCGAATGTAGATAGTTGTAAATCTTTAATGATGCAGATTGCAAGAGAGTATAATAATGAAGCAAAAGGAATTGAGATGTGCAATAAGCTTGATGCCGATATGAAAACAGCTGCTGAGAATTTAAAAAAATATACAGACAGACCAAAAGTTCTAATCATCCACTATGGAAGACAGATGAATAATTATTTCGTAATGGGTAACAGAGGAACTGCGAATGATATGCTTACATGGGCAGGCGGAGTAAATGCTGCCGATACATCAGGCTTTAGAAATTTAAGCGCAGAAGTTATTATGAGAAGCCAGCCTGATGTAATTCTTGCAACAGATTTTGGTTTTGATAGAACAGGCGGAGAAGAGCAGTTTATAGAATTGCCTGGAATACAGTTAACTCCTGCTGCAAAGAACCACAGAATTTATAGAATTGAAGAGCACGATTTAGTTTATCTCGGACCAAGAACAGGTGAGAACGTTATTAAGTATCAGGAACTGATTCACAAGAAATAAAGTATTGATGTGATACTTGTAACAAATGTAATAAGTAATTTGAAGTGAAAGTAATGCAAAGAAGGAAAAAGAATTGATTTTCAAAAAAGCAAAATACAGCACAATATATACTGTGCTTTCCATTATACTCGTTCTTTTAATAATAGTGGCTGCCAGAACAGGCGCAGTAAATATCTCATACGGTGAAATCTATGATTTCCTCTATGGAAAAATTTGCGGCGTTGATATTCCGGGCATCAATAAAGTTAACGAAGGATTATTTTATTACATCAGATTGCCTCGTACATTCATGTGCGTAGTAGTTGGCGCGGGACTTTCAGTCTCGGGCGCATTAATGCAATCGTTGTTTAGAAATCCCATCGTGGAGCCCGGCATCATCGGGACATCAGCAGGCGCGGCATTCGGCGCAGCTTTTGTTTTCGTGTTCGGCAAAATGGATTTTTTAGGAAGAATGGCTTTCTTCGGAGATTTATTTCTCCCCCTTGCAGCGTTCGCAGGAGCATTCATTGCAACTATGGTTGTGTATAAATTTTCCTCTTCATTTGGAAAGGTAAATATTACAACAATGATTCTTGCAGGGATGGCAGTAAACGCAATGGCTGCAGGCGGAACAGGTTTTCTTGCTTACATTGCAAGAGACCCTCAGGCAAGATCAATTACATTCTGGAATCTCGGAACGTTTTCCGGCGCAGACTGGAAATCATGCACAATTGTTTTTGTTGTAACGCTCTTCTGTATAATTTTTATAATGAGATACGCAAAGCAGTTAAACGCCATGCAGCTCGGCGAGACTGAAGCGGGCTATCTTGGAGTAAATACAGAAAGAACAAAAATAATTCTGATAATTGTAAACACATTAATGGTTTCTATTGCAACATCATTTGTAGGAGTAATAAGTTTTGTGGGATTAGTTGTTCCGCATTTACTTCGACTGATGAAGGGTTCTGATAACAGATACTTGATAATTGGCTCAGCTTTACTTGGAGGAATATTAATGGCTGCTGCAGATATGCTTTGCAGAGTCATCATTGCACCCGCGGAAATGCCAATAGGTATAATCACAGCTTTTGTAGGAGCGCCTTTTTTCTTATGGCTTTTGAACAGAAATTTAAGAGCACACAGAAAGGAAGGTTTCTTTGCTTAAAGCTTCGAACATATCCTATAACATAAAAGAAAAATATCTTGTGAAAGATATTAATCTGAATTTCGGTGAAGGACAATTTACAGTTATTATGGGGCAGAACGGAGCAGGAAAATCTACTCTGTTGAAAATCCTTGCTAACAGTATGAAAAATTCTACCGGTGATGTGAACTATAACAATAAAGATATTCACAGCTACCATGCGCTTGAGCTTGCAAAGCTTCGTGCAGTTCTTTCACAACATTACGATATTACTTTTCCTATTACCGTCGATGATATAGTTATCATGGGAAGATATCCGCACTTCAAAAGTGTTCCTTCGCATGAAGATATTAAAATCTGCGAAGAAGTAATGAAGCAGATTAACATCGAAGATTTAAAGGGAAGAGAGTATGGGACGCTTTCGGGCGGAGAAGCACAGAAAGTTCAGATGGCAAGAGTGCTTGCACAGATATGGGAAAAAGAAACGAGTAAGATTCTATTCTTAGATGAACCTGTTTCAAATCTTGATATGAAATATCAGCATCAGATTCTAAGCATGGCGCAAAAAATTTCCAGAGAGAATTGTATAGTGATAGCAGTACTTCACGATATAAACTTATCGCTTACTTATGCCGATAGAATTGTATTTATGAAAGATGGATTTATAAAATATGTCTTAAACGATTTGAAAGAACTATCTGAGGAAATAATCCTTGATATTTTTAATGTCAAAGCAAAAATAATTAATAACCCGTTCACTGATAAGCCATTAGTGATATATGAAAAGGATTGAAATTGAAAATACAAATTAATGGCTATAACTTGAGGAAACCTTAAATCAGATGGACGTGAAAAACTTACTCATTTTCTTCCTCATGCTATTTTTCGTTGTTAGTGTAAAAGCTCAAAACGACGAAAAAGAAGAACGCGAAAGGGAAGCCGCAGATAGTCTTGAGTTCAATGTAAATACTGTTATGGTAACAGGAACAAGAACCAGCAAAAAATTAATTGATATTCCTTACGCCGTTGAACGCGTAGATAAAAGTGAATTCAAATTCAACAGAAACGTCAGCATAAAAGATATTCTTGCCGATGTTCCCGGATTGTTTTTGCAGTCACGATACGGAAACCACGATGTGCGCGTTTCAATCAGAGGATACGGCACACGTTCTAATTCAGGTGTACGAGGTATCAGAATTTTACAGGATGGTATTCCTGAATCTGAACCTGACGGTTCTACTACAATCGATGCAATAGATTATAACTCTTTGGGTGGAGTTGAAATTGTAAAAGGAAATTCTTCTTCCTTATACACAAATGCTCCGGGAGGCGTTATTAACTTTATTTCTGATTTAGCTTATCCTTACAATTACCTGACTTCAATTAATCAGGTTGGTGAGTTCCAGCTAAGGCAGAACGGATTAAAGTTCGGATTGCTTGATAAAAATTATAAATTTTTCCTTACGTACAATTACAGAAATTACGAAGGATACCGTCAGCACAGCAACGAATATGTGAATATCGTTAACTCAGTATTCAGCGCTTATCCTGACAGCAAAACGCAGATTGAAATTCTTGGTAACTTTGTAAGAGGACTAATTAAGTTACCGGGCTCTTTAACATTTGATGAATATAATGCAGACCCTTTTCAGGCAAGAGCGCTTGCTGTTACACAGGATTTTAAAAGAGAAACACAAAAAGGAAGACTTGGAATAAGATATAAAAGATTATTTGGAAAGAACGATAGTCAGGAGTTTGAAGTGACAGGTTTCGGTGCGATTAAAGATTATGTCGTAACAACGAACCAGCTGTATTCATTTATTAACAGATACGTTTTGGGAAGCACGGTGAGATATGTGAATAAATCTGAGATTGCAAAAAGAGAAAACGAATTCTCAACCGGATTGGATTATTACTATCAAACAGGACCGACATCCGATTACGATAACATCGGAGGAGTAAAAGGATTTTCACTCATAGGACAAAACACAGAGACGCTGAATAATTTAGGAATATATTTCTCAGATCAATTTAATCTTATAAAAGGAAAAATGGATTTGCTCTTAACAGGAAGATTTGATAGAATAGATTATGCGAATACACCATTACAGTATTTAGGATTTTCGGATACAAATAGAGTGTACCAGCAGTTTACACCAAAGATTGCTTTGAATTATAAATTGACGCCAAATATTGCAGTGTACACTTCGTTCGGAACAGGATATGATACTCCTGCTTTAAGCGAGCTGAATAATTACCCCTTCTCTTCCAATGGGGGAAGAACAATTTTGAATCCCGATTTGACGGCTCAGAAATCTCTGAACTTTGAAATCGGTATTAAGGGTTCGGTTCAAAACGAAAAAAGAGAGTTATTCAAAAAAACATATTTCACGGCAACATTATATAACAGCAGAGTTGATGAGGAAATCGTTCCGTTTATTTTAAGCGATAGAGTTTTTTTCAGAAATGCTGCTAAGACAAATAGAACAGGTGTTGAAATCGGATTGAAGAATGAAGTTGTTGACGGTTTGGAGATAGTTTCAAATTATAATTATGCTTTTTTTAAGTATACGGATTATGTGGCAAGAATTTATCATAACGATGGGACATTCACCGATGAACAATATGATGGAAATATTCTTCCTTCTTTTCCGCGCCACATAGTGAATTTGATTTTAAGTTATAAGTACAGAGTTAACAGACAAATTACAATACTTGCTCAGGCAGATGGAGACTATATAGATAAAATGTATGTGAATGATAAAAATTCAGAGGAGACAGCGGATTATTCGTACTTTAATTCTTTGCTGGGTGTAACGGCAGAGTTTGGCAGATTCAATTTATTATTTTCAGTCGGACTGAATAATATCTTTGACAGGAAGTATGTAGGTTTTATTAATATAAACGACAGTAACGGAAGGTATTACGAACTTGGGCAGCCAAGGAATTTCTTCTCGGGACTGAATATAGAATATAAGTTTTAATAGATTTTAAGTGTGTCGTACTTTCGTTCTTTCATATCAAATCAATCAACTCCTTCTGATTGAGGTTTAGTTTAATACAAATATAAAGCGCGGCACGCTTTTTAATTTTTAGTTATAAAAAAAGTGCGGTAAATAAACCTTTAAAATTTAAAATGCAATCTCCAACAATTAGCAAAAATTTTACAGGTTGTTTCCGCACCTTAAAAAAGTAATAAGGGAAAGTAATTGTGTACTTTCGTTCTTATCATTTTTCAATCTCCTTCTGATTGAAGCATAGTTGTAATCTTTTAAAATGCGTTTTTGTGGACGGCTATTCTATTGAATTACAGTATTTACGAAAATAAGGTTATAAAAATTAATAAAAAACAAAAAAATTAAGTGCCGTTATATTAAAAAAAATACGAAATTCTCCTTTCGATTGAAATTCAGTGTTTTTAACGGCACTTTTAAGTTTTCCATATTTTCTCTCCTTCAAAGCGGAGAATGAAGTTTAGATATTTACTCCTTCCAGAGTGCTTAGACGATTTCATTCTTCGCTTTTTTTTATCTAAAATTATTATCCCTGCGAATTAAATTTAATACTCTTATGTTACAGGTAAGAAGGAGATTCATATAGCTATGAAATTTAAAATTTTTTTACTGTTAACGCTTGCCGTTCTATCGTACGGTTTTTTAAAAATAAATAATTTAGAAGAAAGCAGTTCAAACAGCTATTCCAATATTTACGTTGCCCCGAATTTCAGAATTTACCCAAGCGGTGTGTCACAAACCGAACCTGAAATTGTTGTGCACCCCACGAACCCTAATATTTTGTTTGCGAGTTCTTATACTCTGAACTCTAGTTTTTTAAGCGAAGGAGTTTATGTTACAACAGACGGAGGAACAACATGGTTTGGGAGTGATACTTGCAAAGGGCAATTCTTGGCAAATCATGCCGGGGACCCAGGACCAATGATTGATAAAGACGGAAGGTTTTTCATGTCTCATTTAGGTAATCAAGGTTTTATTACCGGTCAATTTGCACATTACTCTACTAATTTAGGTCTTACATGGTCAAATCAATATCCAATACAAACCGGAAATCAATATAAGGGTGATATAAGAAGTGATATTTTTTCAACTAGTCCTTTTTATGGAAAAACTTACTACGCATGGGTTCCTGTATCAACTCCGTATCCTATTTATTTTTCAAGCACTACAAATGGCGGCGTAAGCTGGGCATCCCCTGTACAGCTAAATAATCCAACACAAAGAAATAATGGTCCAATGGTAAAGATTAATAAATCCGGTGATATTTATATTGCATGGGCAGGTGTTAATTCAGCTTCTCCTTTTACTGAGAACTTTGTTGGCTTGGCAAAATCTACTAACGGCGGTCAAAATTTTTCTATTACAGAAAATATTTTTAATATGAATGGTATTAGCGGAATAATTCCGCAAAAAGGAAATATAAATGCCAACGGACTTCCCGATATTGATATAGACGTTTCTAATGGTCCTCGCAGCGGATGGGTTTATATAATTACAACTGAAAAAAATCTTGCACCTGCAGGAACCGACCCCGATGTTATTTTCAGAAGGTCATCTGATGGAGGGCAAACGTGGTCAGGAAGAATAAGAGTAAATCAGGACCCGGTAAATAATGGCAAAGTACAATTTTTCCCTGCAATGCGTGTAGATGATGGAGGCGGTATAAATATTGTTTACTATGATGACAGAAGAACTGCAAGTGACTCAAGTGAAGTTTTTATTTCACGCTCTACAGATGGCGGTGATACTTGGAAAGATTTTCCTATTAGTGAACATCGATTTAAACCTGCCCCTATTGTAGGAAGCGGAGCCGGATATATGGGAGATAATATCGGCATTACTTCTTCCGGTAATTTTTTATGGCCTGTGTGGATGGATAACTCTACAGGTATTTATCAGGTATGGACTTCAAAAATAGATATTGCAACTTTAGGCATTAATCAGCTAAGCAGTATAGTTCCTGACAATTTTAAACTGGAACAAAATTATCCTAATCCTTTTAATCCTGTTACAAATATTAAATTCAGTATAAAAGAAAAAAGCGACGTCAGTATGAAAGTTTATAATGTGCAGGGTAAATTAGTTGAGGACTTGGTTAATAAAGTTCTTCCTGCAGGGGAATACGAATATTCATTCAATGCAGTGAATTTAAACTCGGGAGTCTATTTTGTAACTGTGCAGGCAAACGGATTTTCAGATACTAAAAAAATGGTGCTTCTAAAATAAATGGAGTTAAAAGAAACAAACGATAAAGAGTATTGGGTAACAACAGATGTTTCTAAAATGAATTTTGATTCTATTCATAACTGGATTACAAACTCATATTGGGCGCTGGGAAGAACAAAGGACGCTATGAAGAAAGTAATAGACAGTTCATTAAATTTCGGCTTATTTCACAATAACAAACAAGTTGGGTATGCGAGAGTTGTAACGGATTTCCATACATTCTCTTACTTGTGTGATGTAATAATTGATGAAGAGTACAGAGGCAAAGGCCTTGGAAAGTTTTTAATGAATGAAGTAATGGAATATCCTGAACTGAAGATTATGAAACGCTGGATGCTTTTTACAAAAGATGCACACGGATTGTACAAGCAGTTTGGCTTTGCAGAAAATGAAATGCCCGAAAGAACAATGATTAAAAAAAATCCTGATGTGAGTTAATAAATTATTTTACTAAAACCATTTTTTTTGTTTCAGTAAAGTTGTTTCCTGTCTTTAAAGTATAGTAATAAATTCCTGCAGCAACATCATTTGCATCAAATTTTATTTTATGCTCCCCCGGAATTTTCATTCCATCAATTAATGTTTTCACTTCTTTGCCAAGCATATCATAAATTTTAAGCGATACATATTCCGGCTTTTGCAGAGTAAAAGAAATTATTGTTGATGGATTAAAAGGATTCGGATATTTTTGTTTTAATTCTATGCCCGATGGAAAAGATAAATTGTTATTTGTAATGCCTACGTAATCTGTGTTGAACTTTAATATTGCGCCATGTTCTCCTACGGCAATCCCGTTTCTTTTATTAGAAAATTTCATATCGTTTATCGATTCTCCGTTAGGAGTACTAAACGAATTCCAAGTTTGCCCTGTATTAGTTGTGTACAAAAATTTCTGCCCGAAACTAAGAGCCATCCATCCTTCGGAAGCAGTACGAAATTCCAAAGCAAGCGCAGTACCAAATTGTTTCAGTGTAATATAATTCCAAGTAACTCCTGCATCGGTCGAGCTTGCCATACTTGCTCCATACTCAAAATCACCTCCCACAGCAATTACATGGTTATCATCATAGAAATGGAAATCGTATAAGGGTTCCGGACTAACTCCTTTTGCAGTCCAACTTACTCCATTGTTAGTAGTGCGCCAGATTACACCCTGAATATCAATGTATCCACCGCATGCAAGAGTTAAGCTGCCGTGAGTTTCAAAATTTCTTATAGGAAAATCATAAAAGGTAGCTGAATCTATATGGTCTGATACCCAGTTCAGCCCGGCATTACTAGTTCTTAATATTCCTAAAGTTTGACTTGTCAGTAATCCGTTATGGTTATCTTTGAAATATATTTTGCTAAAAAAAATATTTGTATCGACTCTATAAAAAGTGTTCCAGAGAGCACCTGCATTTGTAGTTTTCATAATTATTGAACCTACAAAGTTTGGATTGTTAAGTCCAAACTCCCATGCGATTGCAAATCCTGTATTAATATCTAGAAAATTTATATCGTATATATTACTATTGATGCCGGTATTATAAGTACTCCAGCTTATACCTGCATCAGAGCTGTGAAAAATTTTTCCTGAATCTGCTGCTGCATAAAAATTGGTGGAGTCAGTGAATGTCACTTTATTCAAATTTATTCCCGGTGTAAAGGATGAACGTATCCAATAGTTTTGTGCGATCAAAGCATTTGTCGAAATCAATAAAAATAATATCAGTAGAAATTTTCTTATCACAATTTTTTATAAATTAAGTCAGGATTTATTTTCTAAGGAGGGTAAAAATTATTTAACTAAAATCATTTTTTTAGTTTGAGAAAAATCATTACCCGTTTTCAAAGTATAGAAATAAACACCTGCAGAAATATTTGACGCATCAAATTTAACATTATGAATTCCCGGAATTATCATTCCGTCAATTAAAGTTTTTACTTCTTTCCCAAGCATATCGTATATCTTCAGACTCACATTTTGAGGTCTGTCTAAACTAAAAGATATAACCGTTTCAGGATTAAAAGGATTCGGATAATTTTGTTTCAGCTCTAGAGAAGCAGGAAGGCTTGTAATAAAATTTTCAATCCCGACCAAATCAGAATTATATCTTAAGATAGAGGCATGCTGGCCTACTGCAACGCCATGCCGCTTGGTTGAGAATTTTAAATCTAAAATTGCTTCACCGTTTGGAGTCATGGAGACCGCCCATCTTTTGCCTCCGTCTAAAGTATAATAAAAACTCTGACCAATACCGAGTGCAACCCATCCTTCATTAGAAGTTCTAAAAGAGATTCCCATACCAATTCCGAATTCATTAAGAGACATGTAATCCCAGTTAAGACCGGCATTAGTTGTTCTTACCATACTTGCTCCGTACTCATAGTCACCGCCGAAAGCTACAAAATTTTGATTATCAAAAAAGTGAAGTCCATAAAGTGGCTCCGGTGCAACTCCCAATGAAGACCAGTTTTGTCCGCCGTTCGTAGTTCTCCACATTACACCCGATAAGTCCATAAATCCTCCACATGCAATTGCAAAGTCAGTTCCGATTGTTTCCACATTTTTTATGGGGAAACCATAAATATTATTTGTTGTATCTATATGGTCTTTAGACCAGTTAAGACCTCCGTCAGTTGTACGTTGAATTCCTGAAGGATGGCCAAGCAAAAGTCCGAACTGTGGAGTAGAAAAAGAAATCTTACTGTAAAAAATATTGGTATCGATTTTATAATTTGCATCCCAAATTTGCCCGCCGTTAGTTGTTTTCAAAATTATAGAACCGAAGAAGTTGGGATTGATTGTTCCATACTCCCATGCAATTGCAAATCCGGTATTGGCATTAATAAAATTGATATCCGTGATGTTATTCTGAATACCGGTATTTTGAGTCACCCAATTTACACCTGCATTTGAACTATAGAATATTTTGCCGGAGTCGGCTGCAATATAGAATTTTAAACTATCGGTATTAATAACTCTGTTAAGAGTCATATTGGAATTTGGAAGTGTTGACTTCAGCCAGTAATTCTGAGAATAAGCTGAAGAAAATAGAAACAGGAATAATAATATGTAAACAGTTTTTAACAAATAAAAACATCTCCTTCGTTGTTCAATGTATAACATGTTTTAATAAAAATTAATTCAAAATTTTATCACATATTTACCTATTAGTAGGGATAGGCAGGTTTTTGTTGAAAAGCAATTTTATAATTATTATTTTGTAAGATGAATTTACGACTGTAATATTGGCAGAATAAAATCCGACCATTTTCCGACCATCCGGTGAATGTCAGTAAGTTTATAATCAATATGCTGATATTACAGGCTGTTTTATTTCGCAGAAAAACCCGACCATTATCCGACCAAGCAATTGTATGAACAAAATTGAAATAAATCTTAAATCCGAATTCTTAAATTAAAAAATCCGACTATTTTCCGACCTTTATAATTTTAATTTTTACGCTCTTTGAAATTGGTGTATTGCTTTTGCGGGCTGTCTCTGTGAAAGGAATAATAGGGTTAGCTTCAGGAAAGTATGTGGCAACACACCGTTCTTTAATATCGTATTCAATGACTTTGAAATTTTCGGCAATCCGTTCTTTCTCATAATAGCTTGCAAGGTTGACGGTTTCATTGTGCTTCAATCCTGCTCTGTGAATATCATTCTTATTCATTAATATTACCCGTCTGCCATTTATGATTCCGCGATAGCGGTCATTCAATCCGTAAATAGTTGTGTTAAATTGGTCATGGCTGCGTATTGTCATCATAAGATATTCATCATCTACTAAATTAAATTCAGGAGCTTCACTCACTGTAAACATTGCCTTACCTGAGAGAGTATTGAAGTCACCATCGCGTGCGGAGTTCGGCAGGTAAAACCCGCCGTTAAGTCGTACGCGTTCGTTATAATTATCAAAACCCGGAATAACTTTTTCAATTTCATCTCTAATGTTATCATAGTTTTTAAGCATTTTATTCCAGTCAACTTTGCTTTTATTCCCGATAGTTGATAAAGCAAGGCGGCAAACAATTTCCGGCTCGCTAAGTAATTTATCGGAGACAGGTTTTAATGTTCCCTTCGACTGATGAACTATTCCCATTGAATTTTCAACAGAGACAAATTGTTGTTTATCATTCTTAATATCTGAATCGGTTCTGCCAAGACAGGGAAGTATTAAGGATTCTTTCCCAGTGAAAAAATGAGTGCGGTTTAATTTAGTGGAAACGTTTACAGTCATCTCGCAATTCTGCAAAGCTTCTCCTGTGTAATTTGTATCCGGAGTGGCTGATAAAAAATTTCCGCCCATTGCAAAAAAAACTTTTGCTTTTCCTGTGTGCATTGCCTTCATAGAGTCAACAGTATCGTAACCATAATCATAAGGAGGAGTGAAACCATAAACTTCTTTGAGTCTATCAAGAAATTCATGTTTTGGCTTTTCATAGATCCCCATAGTCCTATCACCTTGTACGTTACTATGTCCGCGAACGGGACAAGCGCCTGCACCGGGTTTTCCTATGCTGCCTTTAAGCAACAAAAGATTTACAATCTCTGATATATTATCTACGGCATTCTTATGTTGAGTAAGTCCCATTGCCCAGCAGTAAATAACTTTTTCAGACTTAATTATTAAATCGACTGCTTGACGAATTTCCCCTATGGAAATGCCACAATTCTCGGAAAGAGAAATTATATTTTGCTTCTTTAAATCATTGATGAAATTTTTGTAGCCTTGTGTATTACTCTTTATGAATTCTAAATCAAAAATCTTGCCGGGAGTTTTTTCTTCCTCCTCTAAAAGCAAAAGCATAATTGCTTTTAAAAGCGGAACATCGCCGTTAATTCTTACTTGCAAGTATAAATCAGTGAGCTTTGATGCTATGCCTATTAATCCTTTAACACTTTGCGGATCATCAAAGCCAATCAGTCCTGCTTCTTTCAAAGGGTTAATTGAAATAATTTTCGCTCCGTTAGCTTTTGCTTTTTGTAAAGCTTTCAGCATTCGCGGATGATTCGTTCCGGGATTTTGCCCTGCAATAATTATTAAATCTGTATTGTAAAAATCTTCAAGCTTTACTGTGCCTTTACCAACTCCGATAGTTTCCGTTAGGGCAACGCCGCTTGATTCGTGACACATATTCGAGCAGTCAGGTAAATTGTTTGTACCGTACTCTCTTACAAAAAGCTGATAAAGAAATGCAGCTTCATTGCTTGTCCTGCCCGATGTATAAAATATTGCTTCGTTAGGAGAATTTAATGAACTCAGTTTATTTCCTATAATTGTAAACGCTGTGTCCCATGAAACTTCTTCGTAATAATCACTGCCCGGTTTTTTATAAACAGGCTGTGCTATTCGTCCAAGCTTGCCGAGATAGAATTCGTCTTTTCCTCTAAGCTCGGAAATTTTATGCTTCTTAAAAAAATCTGATGAAACAATTTTTAAAGTGGCTTCTTCCGCAATTGCCTTTGCTCCGTTCTCGCAGTATTCACCAAGTGAAGAACGTTCAGGATCGGGGTCGGGCCATGCACATCCCGGACAATCGGGACCATCGAATTGATTGAGCTTGAACATAACTTTCCCTGCTCTTAGAGGTCCCATTTCCTGAAGCATGTGCTTTGTAGCAACAACTACAGCCGGAATCCCTCCCGCTTTAGTCTTCGGTTTTTTTGTTTTTATTTTTTCGGTTTCGCCTTTTTTCATAGGGAAATTCGTTCAGTGTAAGTGTAAATATTGAATCTATTCTCTCTTAAAAATCCTATAAGAGTAATATTGTTTTCTTTTGCTAAATCAATTGCTAAACTTGATGGCGCACCGATTGCGCATACAATAGGAATTCCAATCATCAATGCTTTTTGTATTAATTCAAAACTTGCACGTCCGCTTAATAAAAGAATATATTCTGATAAAGGAATAAGTTTGTTTTGCAATGCATAGCCTGCGAGCTTATCTAAAGCATTGTGTCTGCCCACGTCTTCTCTTAATGCAATGAAGTTTCCATGTAAATCAAACAGACCGCTTGCATGAAGTCCGCCCGTAGTATCAAATATATTCTGATTTTTCCGCAGAGTCTCCGGTAAAGCTAATATGTTTTTTTTTGAGACAATGTTCTTTGATAAATTAATTTTATATTGAGAGTTTGTCTTTACTGAATCAATCGAGGTTTTGCCGCAGACTCCGCAGCTTGAAGTCATGTAAAAATTTCTATCGGAGCTTTTCAAATTTATTTCAACACTTTCATTAAGGGTAACAGTAATAGTATTAAGTCCTTTTGAAAATGATTCTATAGAATTATCATTATTAATAATCCCTTCCGTAAATAAAAATCCCGCAGCAAGTTCTTCGTCATTGCCGGGAGTTCTCATAGTTATGGATATTGTCTTCTTTATTTTTTCTGCTCCATAAATAATTGAAATCTCCAATGGCTCTTCTATTGCAGCAGTATCGGTTTGTTCCGATGCTTGATTCTCATTCACTTTTAATATTTTGTAAATTGAGCTACTCATCTTTATCAATTAATTTTTCATTTAACTTTTCGTTCAAAGGAATGTATTTGCAGTCGAATTCTTTTAATAATTTTATAATCGAGTATCTTCCTTTTTTGTAATTTTCCAATAGGATAAGGTTCGATTTATTTTCAATAATTGCAATGGAAGGTTCAGGGAAGTTATTTGCTGTAAAACATGTTGCGTATTTCTCTTCATCTCTGCCTTTAATCAATTTTTCAAGAATATCTTCATTCAGATTAATTAAATCGCAGTACATAATAAGGAAATTTGAAGAGGGATATTTTTCTATTGCTGAAATAAGTCCGGTTAAAGGTCCCTGATTCTCGGAGCTATCATCATCAAAAATTATTTCATAATCGCCTGGAGGAAGCTCAATCTGGCTTTTATTTCTTGAGATTAAAATTTTATTACAGAAGGGTTTAACAAGGTTTGCTAAATAAAATACATGGGGCATTCCGTTGTAATCAATGAGCGCTTTATCTTTTCCCATTCTTTCGCTTTTACCACCTGCATGAATGAGAGCCGTTAAATTATTTTCAATTTTACTTTGCTTGCTTTGCATATAAACAAAAAGAGCGAAACTAGTTCGCTCTGTATTTGATATTTATTTCAGAATAATTTTATAAACTTACATAAGCATCTAAGCCGTGCTTGCCGCCTTCGCGTCCGAATCCGCTTTCTTTGTAGCCGCCGAAAGGTGATGCGGGATTAAACTTATTAAACGTGTTTGCCCATACAACACCTGCGCGAAGTTTGCTCAGCACGTTAAATACTTTTGAACCTTTATCTGTCCATACGCCTGCCGATAAACCGTAGAAAGTATTGTTTGCTTTTTCTATTGCCTCTGCGGGAGTTCTGAATGTTAAAATTGAAAGCACGGGTCCGAAGATTTCTTCGTTTGCTATTCTACTTGACTGCGCTACGTTTGTGAAGAATGTAGGTTTGAACCAGAATCCTTTTGAAGGAAGCGTACACTCAGGCTGATACATTGTTGCGCCTTCTTCAAGACCATAGCCGACCATTTCATTAATTCTATCTAATTGCGCTCTGGAATTGATTGCGCCGATATCTGTATTTTTATCAAGCGGGTCACCGACTCGCAGGTTTTTCATTCTGTGTTTCAATTTTTTTATTACAACATCTTTAATGCTTTCCTGTACAAGAAGTCTTGAACCTGCGCAGCATACATGTCCTTGATTAAAATAAATTCCATTTACAATTCCTTCGATAGCTGCATCAATAGGTGCATCTTCAAAAATTATATTTGCAGCTTTTCCACCGAGCTCTAATGTAAGTTTTTTATCAGTACCGGCAATTGATTTCATAATTATCTTACCTACTTCAGTTGAGCCTGTGAATGCAATCTTTTTTACCTTTGGATGATTTACCATGTAAGCGCCGGTTTCACCTGCGCCTGAGATTATATTTACAACTCCATCAGGTACACCGGCTTCCTGAATAACTTCAGCAAGTTTATATAGAGTAAGGGGAGTAGTCTCCGCAGATTTTATTACAACAGTATTTCCGCATGCAAGCGCCGGAGCGATTTTCCATGCTGCCATTAATAATGGAAAGTTCCACGGGATAATCTGCGCAACAACGCCAAGTGGTTTTGGGGTTTGTCCAGGGAAAGCATATTTTAATTTATCAGCCCAGCCTGCATAGTAAAAAAAGTGAGCGATTGCCAAAGGAATATCGACAGCTTTTGATTCGCGAATCGGCTTGCCGCCATCCATTGATTCTATTACTGCAAACTCCCGGGCTTTCTCCTGTAAAATTCTGGCAATTCTGAAAATATATTTTGAGCGCTCCTTACCGGAAATTTTGCTCCACTCGCCTTCGAATGCTTTTGATGCAGCATTGATTGCTCTATCTACATCTTTCTTTTCGGCTGATGCAACTTTTGCAATTACTTCTTCCGTTGCAGGATTTATCGTATTAAAATATTTTGCAGTTTTTACCCATTTTCCTCCTATGAAAAGGTCGTACTTGGGTTTTAATTTAATGTGCGACGGGTCTTCTATTGATTTCGAATAGTTCCATTTGGCAGCAATATTGCTTCCCTTTATAGTTATCTCTTTAGTAATGTCTTTGGTTTGAACTTTCTTTGCTTTCGCAGGTAGTTTTGAACTCATTTTCTAAATTTAAAATTCTTTTGTTTCTTTGTAATAAAACAATAAATATTATTCTACTGCTTTTCCTTCTGACTCAACGAACTTTTTAATAGCTTCTAAGTTTGCCATTATCATCTTTGCTTTTCCTAATCCGAATGAGAACGGAAATTTTTCTCCGGGGTTTAAGCAAATTAAAGCATTTCCTTTGTACTCTGTTAGTTCTGGCATTGTATTATTATTTAAATTTTTAATTAATCGATTGTGAAGTAATCAGGATTCTGATAGAATCCTGTTCTTTGTTTTTTGATTTGCATAAGTAAATCGTTCAGCAATGTACTTGCGCCGATTCTGAACATTTTATTGTTAAGCCAGTCAGGTCCGAGTGTTTCGTTCACTAATACTAAATAAGCGATTGCATCCTTTGCAGTTTTTATTCCGCCTGCAGGTTTCATTCCGATTTTTATTCCTGTCTCAAAATAATAATCACGGATTGCTTCAAGCATTACCAATGTTACTGGTAATGTTGCAGCAGGCTGAACTTTTCCTGTGGAAGTTTTTATAAAATCTGCGCCTGCCATCATAGCAAGTATGCTTGCGCGTCTTACATTGTCGAATGTTTCAAGTTCACCTGTTTCAAGAATTACTTTTAAGTGTACGTCAACATTTTTACCGGTCTTCTGGCTCATGTATTTTGATTCTTGAATACAGACCTGTTTTATTTCTTTTATTTCATCGAACACTAATTGGTATTCACCTGATAAAAATTCTCCTCTGGAAATCACCATATCAATTTCATCTGCGCCGTCGCGAATACAATCTACTGTATCCTGCACTCTTAAATCCATTGAAAATTGTCCCGATGGGAAAGCTGTTGCAACTGAAGCAACGTGGACACCTGAGTCACCGACTGTGGCTCTAGCATATTTAATCATATTAGGGTAAACGCATACGGCTCCGCATTGAGGAATCGTATAATCTCCCGGCATTGGATGCATTGCCTTCTGGCACATTGCAATAACTTTGCCTTGTGTATCTTTTCCTTCAAGAGTTGTTAAGTCTATCATTGAAATAGCAGTCTCTAAAGCCCACATCTTGCTATCGGTTTTGATACTTCTTCCTGCAAGCATACTAGCCCGTTCTTTCGTACCTATTTCATCAACGGGCAATAAAAAATTGCTTAAAAAGTTCTCTTTAAACTTCATTCGTATATTTTAATAAATTGTAGTAATTCTACTGAATAATAACAAATATTCAAAGAGATTAAAATAGACTAAAATATATCTAAAAAAAAACATATTTTCTCTATTTCAACTAAGCCAACCATGTCGGGAAACAAAACAGCCCAGGTAAGAAAACTAACCGTAGACCAGTTTTTTGCTATAAGATCAATTTCAGGATTCTCCTTATCCGAAAAAAATAATCAAATATTCTACATAACGAACACAACCGGACTCCCGCAGATATGGGTTACATCATTAAAGGGGGGAGTTACAAAACAAATTTCAATGTGGCCGGAGTCAGTTCGTGAAGTTCATCACAATCCTAAAACAAAGGAGCTTATTTTTATAAGTGATATTAACGGAGACGAGCAGACGCAGATATATTCAATGCCTGACGACGGCGGAGAAGTAACTTACCTATCCAAAGGCTTCGAGGATTCGCAGACTATTTTCATTAGTTATAATAAGAAGGGTAATAAAATGTTGTTCGCGACTAATAAACGCCTTCAGTATAACTTTGATAATTACATAAAGGATTTGAATACAGGAGAAAATATTCTCTTAAAAGCTTTTGATGACCAATATCCTACACATGCATCAGAATGGAGCAGCAACGAGAGATATATTGTGTTCGAAAAAATTTATGGAAATCTGAATAAAGATTTATTGCTCTATGATAGTAAGAACGACACAATGATAAATATTACCGAGCATGATATTCTTGAGGATGTTTATTATAGTAATATACACTTCGATAAAACTGACAAAGGATTTTATTATTTAACAGATGAAGGAAGAGAATTTAAGGGCGCCAAATATTACGAGATAAAATCCGGAAAATCAGAATGGGTAATAACGGAAAACTGGGATATTGTATCCTATAATTTCTCTAAAGATTTTAAAAGCATGTGCTGGGTAACAAATGAAAACGGAAGCCACATTCCTAAAGTAAAAAATCTTAAAACAGGTAAAGTAAAAAGATTAAAGCTTAAGAAGGAAACATATTCCGGAATGAGTTTTACCGATGACGGAAAAAAACTTGTATATATGTGCAACAGTCCTTTAGTACCGACGGAAATTTTTGTTTACGATTTAAATAAAGATAAGAAGCATTCTATTACTGATTCATTGATTGGAAATATTAACGAAGATGCTTTCACTGCGCCAAAAGATATTTTTTATAAAAGTTTTGACGGACTTAGTATTCATGGAATACTTTACATTCCAAAGGGATTAAAGAAAGACGGTACAAACCCTGCAATACTCTGGCCTCATGGCGGACCTGAAGCGTCGGAAATGCATAACTTCAATAAATATCTTCAGGTGTTCACCAATGCAGGATATATTGTAATTGCTCCTAATTTCAGAGGAAGCGTGGGTTATGGAAAATCATTTCAGAAGATGATTTATAAAGATTGGGGGGGCGCGGATTTAAAAGATGTTCTTTCAGCAGTTGATTATCTTAAAGAAACAGGATATGCAGATGCAAATAAAATTGCAGTTGTAGGAGGAAGCTTCGGAGGTTTTATGACTCTTACTTGTGTAACAAAAGCTCCGGATATATGGAGATGCGCAATTGATATTTTCGGTCCGTCAAATTTATTTACTTTTTTAGAATCAGTTCCTGAACACTGGAAGCAGGGAACAGATGCTCTTGTCGGCAATGCTACTATAGATAAAGTTATGCTTGCTGAAAGATCGCCGATAAATTATGTTGATAATATCAAATGCCCGTTGCTTGTTATACAGGGAAAATATGACCCCAGAGTTGTTGAAGCAGAGTCAGCTCAGATTGTTGAGAAATTAAAATCTATGAATAAACCTGTTGAGTATATGCTTTTAGAGGATGAGGGGCACGGATTTTCGAAAGTTTCCAATCAGATAAAAGTTTTTAAGCTGATGTTGAATTTCCTCGATAAATATTTAAAATAAAGTTATCTTTACAAAACTCCTATTAAGCATGAGAAGTATAAAACCATATTTTACCTTAGTACTTTTTGTCATAGTAATAGCAATGTCACAGGTATTCAATGGATGTGTTCCATTCGATGAAACAGGCACAAGCGATGACCCCTGCGTACTTTGCGAGCAGCAAAAGAAAGTATATGTACCACCTACTACGTATGTGCCGCCTCCGACGACGTATTATCCGCCAACTACAAATCCGCCACCGACAAATTATACACCGATAAATACAGTTATACAGATCGGCGCATTTGTAAATAAAACTTATGCAGATAATTTTATTGGCAGAGCAAAAAATGATTTGCAGGGATATTTCATAGATATGAAATGGAATAAGAAAGGTTTTTATCAGATTGTAACAGGTGAATATAATAGTCTTGGGAAAGCCGAACAGGATTTAGCATTTATAAAATCCAAGGGCTATGGTGATGCCTTTATTAAAGAAACTAAATACCTTAATTAATTTTTGAAAATAATTTTTATTTAATTTTATAATAGCCTCTTTGATAATCTATCAAAGGGGCTATTTTGTTTGCACAAAATTAATGCAGTTTGTTGTGAGTTTTAATAAAAATACTTTTTTTTTAATTTGATATACCCCTATCTCAGTTAACACTTTATAACTCTTACAGAAAATTGAAAGACGGAATATTAATTTTAGAGAACGGCGAAATCTTCGAAGGAAAAATTTTCGGATATGACGGCGAAACCTCAGGCGAAGTTGTTTTCAATACTTCTTTATGCGGCTATCAGGAAATATTAACTGACCCCTCTTACTACGGCCAGATGGTTATAATGACTTATCCGCTCATTGGAAACTACGGCACTAACAGCGAAGATGTTGAGTCGGGAAAAGTTCAGGCGAAGGGATTAATTGTCGGAAGCTATGAAGATGACTGGAGTAATTTTGAAGGCATAAACTCTCTTAAAAAATATCTTAAAGAAAATAAAGTTACCGCTATTACAGGTATTGATACGCGCGCGCTGACGAAGATGGTTCGCGACCAGGGTTCAATGAGAGGAATAATTACCGTCGCAAAGATTTCTGATAAAAAATTACTCGAGAAGGTGAAGCATGTGCCTGAAATGAGCGGCACTGACTTAGTCGGCTATGTTACTACAGAAAATAATTATACAGTTAAGGCAGATAATTCAAAATATAAAATTGCTGTTTACGATTTTGGAATTAAGCAGAATATTTTAAAAGAGTTTTTGAACTTTAATGTTGAGCTGAAAGTATTCGGTGCAAAGACGGAATACAAAGAAGTTTTAGATTATAAACCCGATGGAATATTTTTTTCCAATGGCCCGGGAGACCCTGCAGCAGTGACATACGGAATTGAGAATGCAAAAAATTTAATTCCTTCAGGTGTTCCTATTTTTGGAATTTGCCTAGGGCATCAATTGATTTCATTGGCGCTCGGAGCAGAGACGTACAAATTGAAATTCGGTCACCGTGGCGGAAATCATCCTGTGAAAAATCACGATATAAATAAAATTGAAATCACATCACAAAATCATGGCTTTGCAGTTGATGAAAAAACATTTCACAATGAAGATATAGTTATCACTCATACAAATTTATACGATAATACCAATGAAGGCATACGGCATAAAAAATATCCTGTAATGAGTGTTCAGTATCACCCTGAAGCATCCCCGGGACCGAACGACAGTAAATATTTATTTACAGATTTCATGAAAATTGTTTCAAAAAATTAGTTTCAGTTTAATAATCATGCCAGAAAATAAAATCGACAATAAAATTGACAGTAAAGTAATTAACGGAAAAGAAATTTCCGAGCAGATTCTTGACGAAGTAAAAGCTGAGACAAAAGTTCTGAAGGATTCATACAATACAATTCCCGGATTAGCATTTATTATAGTAGGAGAAAACCCTGCTTCCAAAGTTTATGTTGCTAGTAAAGCACGAGCCTGTGAGAAGGTTGGGTTTTATTCTGTAACTGAATCTCTCCCCGATGATACACCTGAGCAGGAATTACTTAATTTGATTGATAGATTTAACAACGATAAATTAATTCACGGAATACTTGTGCAGCTACCGCTCCCTAAACACATTGATGAACAGAAAGTAATTGAATCAATCGATTATAAAAAAGATGTCGACGGCTTTCATCCGCAGAATATCGGCAGGCTTGTAATAGGAACTGATTGTTTTATCCCCTGCACTCCCTATGGAATAACTGAATTACTTAGAAGAACAAATACAGAGACAAGCGGAAAGAATGTAGTAGTGCTTGGCAGAAGTAATATTGTAGGCAAGCCCATTGCAAATTTAATGGTGCAGAAGGAATTTAATTCCACTGTAACAATCTGCCACAGCGCAACAAAAAATTTAAAAGGGATTACTTCGTCGGCAGATATATTAATTGCAGCGATTGGTAAAGCGGATTTTGTAAAAAAGGATATGATTAAAGAAGGATGTACGATTATTGATGTAGGTATTAATAGAGTAGAGGACTCTACAAAAAAATCGGGCTCGCGAAATACAGGAGACGTTGATTACAATGATTGCTTTGATAAGTGTGCTAAAATTACTCCTGTACCCGGCGGGGTAGGTCCAATGACTATTGCAATGCTCATGAAAAACACTCTTAAATCTGCAAACAATACATTGAAATGAATTCCAATTATTATGAAATAACGATTCCGTTTAATAATGATAATTACGAAAGTATTCAGAACACGCTTTATTGTTTTGGAATAGAAAATATTCTTGAAGAAAATGGAGTTTTAAAAATTTATATAGAAGATAATAACGAAGCGCTGATTGAAAAAATTAGATTGGAATTACAAAATAAGCAGAGTATAGATATTAAGGCAGAAAAATTCGCTGATAAGAACTGGAACTCTGAATGGGAAAATTCTATCCAGCCTGTTTACATAAAAGATAAAATTATTATTCATTCTTCGTGGAATAAATCTTCAATCGTAAATCCTGAAGGGAAAATATTAATCGAGATTGACCCCAAGATGTCTTTCGGTACGGGACATAATGAAACGACTCAGCTTGTTCTTGAAATGCTTTGTGAGTACTTAGACAGCAAGGATAATTCAATGCTCGATTTCGGCGCAGGCACTGCAGTTCTTTCCATAGCTGCGGCAAAGCTTGGCGTAGAAAAAATTCTTGCCATAGAAATAGATGTTGATTCAATCGAAAATGCAAAAGAGTATATTAGAAATAGTAATACTGAAAAATTTATTAAGCTTGATAACTGTAATATCTCCCATGTGGAAGAGAGTAATTTTGATGTTATCGCTGCGAATATAATTCGTTCTGTAATTACTGCCAACCTAAATCATATCTATTCAAAATTAAAATCCGGCGGAAAACTTTTTATCTCGGGAATTTTAGTTGAAGAAGAAGAGCAAATACTTAACGAATTAAAAAAATTCGATATTGAAATAATTGAAGTGAGAAAAAAAGCCGAGTGGCTGGGGATATATGCTAGAAAAAAATAAAAGAATTGCTACAATTGATCTGGGTACGAATACGTGCCTGTTGTTAATATCTGAGTTTGTAAACAATAAAATTACAACAATAGGTGATTTCCAGGAGATACCAAGGCTTGGTAAAGGAGTCGATAAAGACAGAGTGATTTCTGATGAGATGTTTGAAAAAATGCGTGAGATTTTTTTGAAATATAAAAAACTTTCATTGGAAAATGATTGTAAAAATATTTTTGCCTTCGGAACAAGCGCACTACGTGATGCTTCAAACAAAACTGAATTTATTGATTACATAAACTCAGAAACGGGAATAGAGATAGATGTTATAGATGGGAAGAAGGAAGCGAAATTCGGATTTGAGGGAGCGCTGATATATTCCTCCAATAAGAATAATCAGGCTGTGCTTGATATCGGCGGCGGAAGTACAGAAGTATCGTTATCAAATAACGGTAAACTGACATCCTTAAGTATGAATATAGGCGCAGTAAGATTGAAAGAGAAATTTTTCATGGAATCTTACAGTAATGAAAATCTTGATAAAGCAGAGCAGTTCATTCTTCAAAGTTTTGTCAGCCTGGCTTATCTTAATTTTGAAAATTATAACCTGACAGGAGTTGCAGGTACGGTTACAACTCTTTCAGCTCTAAACCTGGATTTGAAAAGTTTTAAAATTGATAAAGTAAGTAGTTCTATTTTAAGGTTAACAGATGTTGAAAGACTTTTCTGCATGCTTATCGATATGAAAGAAAATGAAATTGAATCTTTAGGTGAATACATGAAAGGCAGAAGGGATATTATAGTTTCAGGTGCGTTTATACTTTTACATTTTATGAAGCATTTTAAGTTTGAAAAAATTACAGTATCAACAAAAGGTCTTCGTTACGGAGCGGCATTGGAAATCTTCAACAGTCTTTTATGATTAATACCTCTAATGATATATTTAAGTTTTCAAACATAAAAGATTTTTCCGAAGAAATTTTTGAAACTCTCCTTCAAAATGATAAAATAAAAATTGAACGTATCATTTCAACCGGACAAATAACTCCCGAAGGTGAATGGCAGGACCCGACTTATGATGAGTGGGTAATTTTGCTCCAAGGCGAAGGTGAGCTGACTTTTGAGGACGGAGAAGTCCTAAAAATATCAAAAGGAGGCTATTTTCACATTCCTGCACATCGAAAACACCGTGTTTCCTACACAAGCTCAAATCCCCAAGCTATCTGGATTGCCGTCCATTTCTGAAAAATTCAGCAAAAAAGTATTTTTTACAGTGTTGATATATTAATTTATATCCCTTTTCTTTGTGGTACTATGTCCTCCCGAGTGGAATTTTTAATCGAAAAACTTAATCTAAAACCGCACCCAGAAGGCGGCTTTTTTAAAGAGACTTACAGAAGTAAAGAGTCTATTAAAAAAGAAAATCTTCACGTGCGATTCGCAGGCGATAGAGCGCACAGCACTTCCATTTATTTTCTTCTTACATCAGAAAATTATTCAGCGCTTCATAAAATACAATCAGATGAAATGTGGCATCACTACGAGGGCGGCACACTTGAAATAACCTCAATAGATAATAATGGAAAGCTGACTGTTCACTCACTCGGCAAAAATCTTGAAAATAACGAAGAGCCTCAAATAGTAATAAAGGCAGGCGATTGGTTCGGCGCAAAAGTAAAAGATAAAGATACCTACACTCTTGCAGGATGCACAGTTTCGCCGGGATTTGATTTTGAAGATTTTGTAATGGGTGATAAGAATGAGCTGCTGAAACAATTTCCTCAGCATAAAGAAGTAATAGAAAGCTTAGGTTATAATAAATAAAACAATGGACGAATTTTTTAAAGCAGCAGTAGATGAAGCAAAGCATGGACTTTCCGAAGGCGGAATCCCCATTGGCTCTGTATTGGTAAAAGATGGAAAGATTATAGGACGCGGGCACAATAAAAGAGTGCAAGAATCGAATCCTGTTTTTCATGCAGAGATAGATTGTCTTTTTAATGCAGGAAGGATTGGTTCGTACAAAGGAACAACATTGTATTCTACACTTATGCCATGTCATCTTTGCTCAGGCGCAGTTGTGCAGTTTGGAATTAAAAAAGTTATCGTAGGGGAATCCATTACATTCAACGGAGCAAAAGAATTTATGGAATCTCATGGAGTAGAAGTAGTTGACCTTGAAGATAAAGAATGTATCGATATGATGAATAAGTTTATATTAGAGAATCCGAAATTGTGGAGCGAAGACATCGGCGAATTATAAATAAAAATTTTTCATAAATAATATTTTATGGCTGCAGCACTATTTCCTAAAATTACTCATACTTCCGAGTTCCGTAAAAGGCGGGGATTAAACTGGCTTACGCTTGGTTTAACCTATGCCACTATGTACATGGCAAGATATAATTTTGGTTTTGCCAATAAATCTTTATCGGATGCATACGGCTTTTCTATTACTGATATGGGAACAATTATTTCCATCAGTACCTTGGTTTATGGACTCTCTGCAATTTTCAACGGACCGATAGCTGATAGGTGGGGCGGAAGAAGGGCAATGCTTACGGGTGCAATCGGCGCATGCATATTTAATATCGCATTCGGTTTAGGTGCGTACATGGGTTTCCTGGGGACGGGTACCGCTCTATTAATGTTTTTCGCCAGTGCGTGGACACTCAATCAATACTTTCAGTCATACAGTGCGCTTTCATTAATAAAAGTAAACGCAGGATGGTTTCACGTTAGTGAGCGCGGAGTCTTCTCGGCAATCTTTGGCTCAATTATTCAAAGCGGCAGATTTTTTGTTTACTTTTTAATGACAGTTCCATTTGTTGTTTTATTGCCATGGCAATGGAAATTTTTAATTCCCGGTTTTATCGTGGGGATATTTGCCATACTTACATTCTTTGTTGTAAAGGATACACCGAAAGATGCAGGTCTTGGAGATTTTGATCCGCAGGATGCCACAAGTGGTGATACGGAAAAAATTACTCTTAAATATGTTGCAAAAAAAGTTTTTACAAACCCTATTGCTCTTACAATTGCAGGCGCAGAGTTTTGTACAGGAGTAGTTCGCAAGGGATTTGAAGAATGGTTCCCAAGATACATGCAGGAAGCCCAACACTTAACATTGGATAACCCTATATTTCAGCGCAATGCTTACCTGATTGTTTTCGCAGGAATAGCTGGCGCATTTATCGCAGGTTTTATGTCAGATAAAGTTTTCGGTTCACGAAGACCACCTGTTGCTTTTATTGGATATGTTTTACAAATAGGTTCTTTGGCTGTAGTTTCTCTTGCGCCAAGCTTAACAGCAATTATTATCGCATTTACAGTTAACTCACTCGCAATCTCAATGGTTCACTCGATGCTTTCTGGAACTGCATCAATGGATTTTGGCGGAAAGCGCGCAGCTGCAACCGCTGCAGGTATGTTCGACGGAATGCAATATGTTGGCGGTTCTATCATGGGATATGGAGCAGCATGGTTAATACAAAATTACGGATGGGGTAGCTGGGGACCAAGCATGATAGGCTTCTCTGTTATCGGAGCAATACTTATGTTATTCCTATGGAATGCAAGACCGAACCAGCATAAAGATCATTAAAAGCATCAGTTAAATTATATTTGGTTTAAATTTTTAATATATTGATTTTTTTGTTCAGAATATTATATTATTAATTAAGATAATTGCCAAGATGATTTAGTTATTTTATAAGTTCAAAAATTTTCAAGCCCGGCAATTTATTTTGCTCGGGCTTTTTTATTTTAATCTAATTCTTCCCCTATGTGGAAATCTAAAGAAGGGTCAACAGAGCGCCTGATACAACTGTGCATCGGTTACTTTGTTTTTTATGTAATCACCGGTATCACTGTGAAATATTTTACTGAGTTCCCCTCAAGAGAGCATGCTCCAATGAATTCAATGGAGTATCTCGTATATAATACAATTGGCGGAAACCTGATTGCACTTGGAGTGGTGTTTTCATTAAGATGGTTTAAATTCCCAACAGATAGATTTGTAAATATTGGCCCTATAAAAATGCCATATGAATTCCTTTATATAATTCCTTCAGGTTTTTGCACAGCAGTTATAATACCTACCACTACTTTAATGTATATGCTCCCAATTTCTGTAATGGTTGCAATGGTTATTATGCGGGGAAGTGTAATTGTAATTGGAAGAGTTGTTGATGCTATCCAGATTAAGCAGGGAATTTTAAAAAAGAAAGTTTATTGGGAAGAAAATGTTGCAGTGCTTTTTGCGATACTAGCAGTTGGAGTAAATCTTGTTTCACTAAAGCCCGGAAGTTTTGATTTTGTAAAATCACCCGCAGCAGTAGGGATTTTATCCTGCTACCTGGTTGCTTACTCTTTCAGAATTTACATAATGAATTACTATAAGAATACTACAGGAGCTAATGTTAAGCAAGACAACAAAAGTTTTTTTGCAATAGAGCAAATCTCTGCAACAATATTTATGATTTTAATTGCCTTCTTTGTTTTCTTTGTTATAGGACATAATACTCAGGTTCCTGAAATTACTTTGTTTAAAGCAGCAATTGAGCAGCCTAAGTCGTTCTGGTACTGGGCAACAGTTTCAGGTTTTGCATTTGGTATGGTAGCATTCTTTTCTGTTTTTATTTTTATGTTCAAAGGAAGAACGGCAACATTTGCCGGTTTAGTAAATCGTCTTACATCGCTTGTAGCCGGTACTGCCGCTACTCTCGTTTTTGCTTTTTCTTTCGGCGGAAAATATCCTGTAGCTGAAGACTGGGGAACGCTCGGATTTATTCTTGTTGCTGTATATTTCTTAACACGCGCAGAGAAGAAGAGAACGAAAGAGCTTCACATAAGCTAAACTTCCGATTAGAGCAGAATGAGTTTTGATAAATCCTATTGGGAAGAAAAATTTTCAAATGACGAAACAGATTGGGATATAGGCTATGTCTCAACCCCTTTAAAAGAATATTCTGAACAGCTTACTGATAAAGATTTAAAAATTCTCATTCCCGGCAGCGGGAACGGATATGAAGCAGAATATTTATATAATCTTGGCTTTAAAAATGTTTTTATTCTTGAATGGTCAGATACCGCAATAAAAAATTTCACATCACGCTTTCCAAAATTTCCCGTCAAAAATATTTTTAATGAAGACTTCTTTTCACACAATGAAAAATACGATTTAATTATCGAGCAGACTTTCTTCTGCGCTCTTCATCCTTCACAAAGAAAAAATTATGTCGAAAAAATATTTGATTTACTTTTTCCAAAAGGAAAATTAGCAGGACTTCTTTTAAACAGAAGTTTTGAAGACGAAGGTCCTCCATTCGGCGGCACAAAAGATGAGTATGTGAAATTATTTGAACCTTATTTTGATTTTAAATATTTTGATGAGTGCTATAATTCTATTAAGCCGAGGAAGGGTTCGGAATTATTTATTAATCTGATAAAAAAAAGAAAAAAGTAAATGAATACATTTACAACTGTAGTACTTCTAATTATCTCCAACGTTTTTATGAACTATGCTTGGTATGGGCATCTAAAAAAAATGGAATATCCTATATGGCAGGCAATTTTAGTCAGTTGGGGAATTGCTTTTTTTGAATATGTGGTTATGGTGCCTGCAAACCGTATCGGTTTTCAAACGCTCTCTTTGTTTCAGTTAAAAATATTACAGGAAGTTATAACTATTTCAGTCTTTGTGCTTTTAGCAGTGATGTATTTTAAAGAGCCTATGAAATGGAATTATCTTGTAGCATTTTTATTTATCATCGGAGCTGTATTTTTTGTTTTTCATGATTTTAGTACCAGCAATTAAATTTTGAATGAGAAAAGATAATTATTTTATTTTGACAGGCGCAATGGGCGCAGGGAAATCTACTGTACTAAGTAAACTTAAAGAGAAAAATTATATTTGCATAGAAGAGCCTGCAAGAGTGATTTTAAAAGAACAGAGAGCAATAGGCGGAGAAGGTTTGCCTGAAATAAACCCGGCATTGTTTAACGAATTAATGCTATCCAGAATGATTTCACAATACAAAGAAAATTTTCACAAGGATGAAATTACAATTTTTGACAGAGGAATTACGGATTTAATTGCATATGCACAATTATTTGAAATTGATTTAAAAATTTTTACCGCGGCATCTAATGAATATAAGTATAACAAAAACGTTTTCATGTTTAACGGCCGGGAAGAGATTTATGCGACAGATGAAGAAAGGAAGGTCGATTTTAAAATCGCTAATGATTTTGGTATAAGCTTGAAAAGGATTTATGAAGCACTTGGCTACTCAATAATTGATGTTCTCTTTGTTACTATGGAAGAGCGTGTTTCATTTATTCTTCACACTATAAATAATTGTTGAAAGCCGGGGCTGCCGGTTACTAAGGATTATAACTGTTATCTAAAGGATTTATATCGGGACTATAGTCACTGCCCAAAATTATGCTCTTTATATCTTTGCCTGAATCATCAATTATCTCAACTTCTCTTTTTCCGTCTTTCCATATATCCATTTTTTTTGAAATCTTATCTGAGCTTCCATCAAAATATTTTATTAAAAGTTCTATTGGTAAAGGCAGCGTACCTTTATTTTCTATTAGGATAGTATTTTTTCGACTGTCTTTTCTAACCTCCTTAATTTTTAAATCCGGAAAACCCTTCTCAAAAAACCACGGCTGCCAAAACCATTCCATGTTTTCACTTGAAGCTTCATTGATTGTAAAAAAGAAATCGTAAGGGGTGGGATGTTTCCCATGCCATCTGTTTATGTATTCTTTTTTTATCTCTTTGTATTTCTCTTTTCCAAAATAATCCCTTAATAAATTATAAATCACAGAAGATTTAAAATATCCGTTATTTGAAAAAGATTCACCCTTCAACAAATATGCAGTTGTCATCATAGGCGCTTCAAGTTCACTGCCTGCATAGCTTTCATACCGCCTTGTATTTGATTTTCTCTTGTTCGTATTTTCGGAGAGTCTGTCCTGAAGTTCTTCAGGAATCATCTGCGCCATTCCTTCTTCCATCCAGGTATATTTTTTCTCGTTTATACCCATGTAAAAAGGAAAATACTGATGAGCAATTTCGTGGGTTGTAACATCTACCATATCGTTGGAATTTCTTGCAGAGCGGTCATTCACAAACATCGGAAATTCCATTCCCCCTCTCGCCTGTCCGTTAAAAACTGTAAGTGATGGGTATGGAAAAGGCACACCGGGGAATTCAGTTGAATAATATATAACTGCATCAAGTGCAACTTTATCAACTGAATAAAAATCTTTTGAGACCTGATTGTATGATGAAGAAATTAATACTCTTCTACTTGGTTCAACTTCTGCGCTTGAAGCATCCCATAGATTATGATTGCTTGTTCCAAAAACAAAATCCGTTACATTATCTGCTTTGAACTTCCATGTGTTAAAACCCGTTTGCTTGTTATAATAATTTTTTTCTTTTATTGAACTTGAGTCTAATATATTTACAACTACATCAGAATTCTTTGCCTGATTTAATTTATCCAATATCTTAGTGCTTAAAACTTCTGATGGATTCTGTAATTCTCCTGTAGCCCAGACATTAAAATCATACGGCATTTTTATTTCAACATCGTAAGTGTTAAAATCATTATAGAATTCCGTTAAGCCGTTATAGTAAAGTTCATCCCATCCGCTAATATCATCATACACTGCAATCTGCGGATACCAGTAACCGACAACGAACGTAGTCGAGTCCTTTGCTCCCATGCGAATGCTTGTTCCGTTAGGAATTGTAAAGCTCCATTCGATATTAACGTCAGCTGAAGATGAAGGAAGGATAGGATGGTCAAGTGAGACAATCATTATTGTTTCTATTCTTGAAATATTAGTCTCGCCGATTGTTTTGCCATTAATTTTTATAGAATGCAATTGTACTCCGTCTGTTAATTCGTTCGCGGTTATAGCTCTGTCTCTGCTTGTTGTTGGTTTGTATAAGTCCTGATACATTCGGAAGTAAATTTTCTTCAGGGTATCCTGCGAATTGTTCTGATAAGAAATATTTTCTTTGCCTTTAACGTTTCTTGTTTTGGGCTCGACTTCAACGTAGATTTTGTAATCAGATTTATTTTGAAAATAATTTGCACCCGGTTTTCCGTCGTATGAGCGTGTTCCTTTATCGTATGCTTTTAGAAAATTTTTTGGAAGATATAAATTTGTCTGAGCGTTTATATTTCCTATGAACAAAGTTACAAGAAATACAGCAAGAGTTGAGAAATATTTCATTGCAGAAAATTATAATTTTAATTTTTTAGTATTAAGGAGCTGTCGCCGTAGCTGAGAAATCTGTAATTATGATTTAATGCACAATCGTAAATATCCTTCCATTTCCCATTGGTGAAAGCAGCTATTAACAGTAGTAAAGTACTTTTTGGCTGATGAAAATTTGTTATGAGGCCGTCAATTATTTTAAAATCATATCCCGGAGTTATTATAATTTCTGTTTCGCATTCCAGAGTATAGATATCGTTGAACTTCATATAATCTGCCAATGCGCGCATTGATTCATTCAAAGAATATTTTTTCGTATCTTTATTTTCATATGCTTCCCATTGAGACACTTTCAGATTTTCGATTTTTACTTGGCGATTTTCTATTAATTTTATTCCAAGCCAATATAATGATTCAATCGTACGCGCTGAAGTTGTTCCCGCAGCAATTATTTTTTTCTCACCCTTACTATAAATTTTTTCAATTATAGCTCTGTTTATAAAAAACTTTTCTCCGTGCATAATATGCTCACCAATTTTTTCATTTTTAACTGGCTGAAATGTACCTGCTCCGACATGAAGCGTTACAAACTCTTCATCTATTCCTTTTGCTTTTAACTGCTCTAAAACTTCTTCTGTAAAATGAAGACCTGCAGTTGGCGCGGCAACCGAGCCCTCCGTATTAGCATACACAGTCTGATATCTTTCGGCATCTGAACGTTGGTCTTCTCTTTTTATATATGGCGGCAGGGGAATATGCCCCACTCTCATTAAAACTTCACTGAAAGTAAGCTCAATCGGATTCCATTCAAAATCAATTTCATACACTCCGTTTTTTGGTTCGGATTTTTTTACACGAAGCTCTACTACTTTTCCTTTTGTGAAAAAATTTTGAATGATTACATCCTCTTTCCATTTCTTAGCATTGCCTACCATACAAAGCCATCTGCATTTTTTTGTTGCAGCAAATGCCATTTGAAATTCACGTGATGGCTGAATCGGCTCGAGGCAAAATATCTCTATTTTTTGTCCCGCTGCGTTTTCAACTATTATTCTTGCCTTAACAACTTTGGAATCATTAAAAATAACTATTGAATCTTCCGGTATATGATTTGAAATATTTTTGAAGATATCTTCTGTTATTTTTTCATCTCTGTAAATAAGAAGTTTTGACTCATCTCTTGTTGGGAGTGGGAAATTTGCAATTCTCTCAGCAGGTAAATTGTAATCGTAATCTTTTATTTCTATCTCTTTTGGGCTTTTCAATTTTATTAGACAATTATAGGAAGTATTTATCCAAAATATGGTTTTTAAAATTAACTTAATACGAAGAAGGGAAGTGAAATAGCAGGTAAATATACATAGTATTAACACTATATAAGCAGTGCATGCACTCGTATCTACGCTTGAAAATTCTTGTCTTAAAGATTGTAAATACATACAATAATACTTTGGTATAGGTATTGTAATAGAGTGCGCAAATAAGCAAAAATACTTAACCAAAAAAAACCATGAAACCAGTTACAATTTTAAAAAGATTCATTCAAATAGCTTTGATGACTCTATTAGGTATAAACTTTGCATACGCCGACCAAAGAGGTATCAGCGTCTGCCAAGTCCAATCAGTCGCAGAGGTTTTGGCTATACACTTTACAAGCCCATATCCTCCGTTTGCAACACAATATGATTACGTTGGTACTTTCAATGCTACTATAGACGGCCATGCTACTAAAATGTACTGCATCGATATTCAGAACAACCTTGTATTCAATCAGGTTTATAATGATTCAGGTTACACAGCTTCAAAGATTACTTATATTTTAAATAATTATTATCCATACAAAACTCTTCCTTACTCAGGTTCATTAAACGCTCCTGAAAAAGAAGCAGCAGCAGTGCAGTTTGCTATCTGGCATTACAGTGATGGTGTTGATGTAAATACCGGCGATAACGCAGAAGTAAAAACAAGAGCATTACAAATTATTGCCGATGCCGATTTATATGGCGCTGGCGTGCTTCCTGTAAAAACTCTACAAATTCTCCCCGTAAGTATGTTACATAATCCTTCAGTGAAGGATACAATACAAATTAAAGCACTTAACGAGCTCGGTGTTGGCGTTAGCGGAGTAAGCGTTACTCTTACTACAACATCAGGTACACTCAGCTCTTTGACTACCATAACCGGCGCAGGCGGACTTTCCCCAAAGCTCACTATACAAAAAGGCGCATCTTTAACAGCAACTATCAGAGCAACTGCAAGCATAGTTATTCCTCAAGGAACAAGATATGTTAACTTAGCAACACCAACAGCAGCTCAGAAGCTAGTTATCGCTTCTCCTGTTTATGGAAATAAATTTGATGAGTTTGTTTGCTCATGGGATTCAACTTCATCAGGAAATAATGGTGGTGTCGAATCTTCTTATGATCTATCATCAGCATTATTCACAAGACATAATAAAATTATGAACGGGGAAACATCTATGATGGTTTCTAATCAGTCAGATGTATTTACGATTACTTATCCTTTAGACCAGATTGTTCCAACAGCAGGACCTTACAGCACAGCAAGATTTACAACGACTCCATTCGATATCTTAGGAATCTCAAATGCAACATCAGCTTTTGCAGCAGATTATAAAATAAATTCAGGTTCAACACGAATCGCATCAGTATTTTGCACAACAACAAACGCTCCTGAAATTTATTCACATACTAAATCAGTTTGCGACAGACTTGCAAACTGCAATCTTGATAACCTTGAAAGAACATTAATTGATAACCATGAATTCTATTCTGCTAAAATTGTAAATCCTTCAAAAGGCTATACAGATTACGCAGTGATATTCAGTGTATATGAAACAGCTAACGGATTTGTAGTAGATAACAAATGGACAATTCCTGAATACCAGACAGCAGCCGGCGCAACAAATGTATATAACTTCCAGGTGTGGGGCGCAGATTTCGGAGCAACATCGATTTTAGTAAAAAAGATATTAGATAAATTTGCAACATACGGAACAGTAAAATATCCGACAACAGAATTGAAATATGCAGACGTTTACATGAAGTCAGCAAAATATACAAACGACGGTAAGATTAAAATTGTATTTAAAAATACAACAGGCGTAAGCCAAACCGTTCCACTAACTTATACATATACTCCGCAAACAGGAATGCCTTCACAAAATTTAAACCAAAGTGTAAACGTTCCTAACGGTGAATTTGAATATAATACTAACGTTGGAATAATGTCAGGTTCATCAGTGAACTTAACATGCGCTAACGGATTTAAAGATGCAGTATTTATCGGAGGCGGTGTTTACGGTTCTTATGCCGGGGCAACAAGTACAATTAATCAGTTTACAAATGTAATAACCGGCGGCAACCCAAGCGCACCTGCAAACTCATTGATTTTCCCGGGCGGTGCAAGAATGAAAGGTATCTTAGGAGATAAAGTTTATATCGGACGTTCATTAGATGGTTCATACGAAGGCATTAGCATAGAAAATTTTGCTAAGATTAGATTTGAAGCATTCGGTACAGGTACACTTAGCGTATACCTTGAAGTGAAATCAGGAAATACAACTTTCTATCCTTTTGTAAACGTACCGCTTACTGCAAACGTATCTACAAAAGAAATTTCTTTGAACCAATTCTTAGTGAACGGACAGCCTGCTTACATGGGTAATGTATCGATGGTGTCATTCCAATTGACAAAGTCACTTAATCCTTCGATAAATAACTATGATTATACAATTCAGAATGCAGTGATTATATCAAATTCTGTAGGTGTGAATTCAAATACAACGGATATAAAGGATTACGCTCTTACACAGAACTATCCTAATCCATTCAATCCTACAACTAAGATTGCTTTCTCGCTTCCTAAACAAGGAAACGTAACATTGAAAGTATATAATATGCTTGGTAAAGAAGTAGCAACATTGATAAATGATTTCAGAAATATCGGTAACTATGAAGTAAGTTTTGACGGAGCAAGCTTATCGAGCGGAGTTTATTTCTACAAGCTCGAAGCAGAGGGCTTCTCAGATGTAAAAAGAATGATGTTAGTAAAATAAAAGTATCTCCATAGGGGGCGTTTGTCTAGCGCAGCGCCCCCGTTTATAAAAGAAAAAAGTACACAAAAATTTAAACCCCCTAAAACTTATGAAAAAAATTTTGAAGTCCCTCAACTCCCTTGAAAAAATCTCTAACCTGCTGACAGACAAACTTTTAGCAAACACAAAAATTGAAACACAAATTAGATTAGCAAAGGTAGTATTACCTCATTATTACTGCAAGAATACAACCAGAAGCAAATATTACTGAAAGAAATTGGTTAAGTAAGATTATTAATTACTCAGTATTAATTATAGATTGAAATAGAGTGGTTAATTAGCGATACAAAACGGGCAGAGGATACATGGTTCCTCTCCCGTTTTTTTATAATTCTATTTTTTTTAAATCCAATTACAAACTCCTACCGTATTTAATTTTGAAAACAAAATTAATAACTAAAAAAAATACGGTAATGAAGAATTCATTAAATCAGTTTTTAAAATTATTTACACTTATGATCATTTTAAGCATAGCATCAAATTTTGCGGCAGCTCAAAATTATCCGATGGTAGGCGGAAGTGAAATGTATCCGACAAAAAATATTGTTGAGAATGCAGTAAATTCAAAAGATCACACAACATTAGTTGCAGCAGTAAAAGCAGCAGGATTAGTTGAAACTCTTCAGGGTAAAGGACCTTTTACAGTGTTCGCTCCTGTAAACTCAGCATTTGATATGCTTCCTGCAGGAACAGTTGAAACACTCCTGAAGCCGGAAAATAAAGATATGCTCGTAAAGATTTTAACTTATCACGTAGTATCAGGTAAATATGATACAAAAAGACTGATGAAGAAAATAAAATCAGGTAAAGGGAAAGCTACATTGAAAACAGTTGCCGGTGGAAAATTATCTTTCACAATGGATAAAGATGATAAAATTTGGGTTTGGGATGAGAATGGAAACTCTGCTATGGTTACAATCGCAGATGTGTACCAGTCAAACGGAGTGATAATGGTAATAGATAAAGTTTTAATGCCAATGTAATTTTTTTAAGTTTGACTCTGGGGAGTGTCACAAAAACAAAAAAGCAGATTGGGTTATGCTCAATCTGCTTTTTTTTATTTGTATGTGAAACATTAAAATTATTTTGGCGGTTCAGTCTGTTCTTTCTTTTTCTCTTCCTCTTCGTTTTTCTTGGCCTCATCTTCCAACATCTTTTTTATTTCTTCAGATGTTTTGTTTTTAAACATATCATCGAGAGATTGCTCTTTGGATTGCTCCTTCACCTGATCTTTTGGCTGTTCTTTCGGCTGTTCAAGTCCATTAGGATTTGAGTCAGTCGGGTATAATATATTTTGTTTTAAAGAATCAGTTGGTTGCTTTATAGAATTTGAATCTAAAGGAATTGGCACTCCGTTTGAATCCAGCAATACTTTTGTTTTCAGTGAATCTTTTTCAGGTTTGTAATCAAGTACTGCAAGTTTATCTGAAACTTTCCTTGCGTAATCCGAATTTGGAAATTTATCCTTAAGCGTTCTGTAATAATAAACAACACTGTCTTTATTTTTGTAATTGTTTTCGTAAATCCACCCAAGAGTATAATATGTTTTCGGAAGTAATTCACTATCAGGATATTTATCTTTTAGATTTGTAAGCATGCTTACGGCATCGCGGCTTGCTCCGGCAAGAAGTCTTTTCTCAGCATCTTTGTACAACTCTTTCACGGTTTCTTCTTCAAGCTCTATCGTTGTAATTCCTAATATCTTTCTAGATTCATTTGCAAAAATCGTATTCGGGTACTGCTGAATAATCTCTCTGTATAATTCATTTGCTTTATCGGCTTCGCTATTGTTCGCATAAATTGTTGCAAGAGTATACAATGTACGCGATGCTTTATCTGATTCCTTAAAATTATCAAGTATAACTTTTAAATAATAAACAGACGAATCAACTCTTCTTAAATCATACAAAAATAATTCAGCAAGTTCGTAATACGAATTAAATTTTTCATCTGATGCTCTTCTTATAGCAGAAGTGTCAACTGCAATGGTTTTAACACTATCAATTGTTTTGAGGGTATCTTCAGATTTTATTACTCCTTCTTGTTTCTTCTTTTTCCTCTGTTCTTTCTCTTTCAATGTATCTGCAAAATTAGTATAGGTAAAATCAACAGAGCGCATTCCCGTTCCTTTGCCGTTTTCTCTGCCAGGTGGAGGTGTAGTGTTATTATTATTTTTATTCGGAGTAATCCCTTTTTCTTCGTTACGGATTATTCTTCTTTTCTCAAGCTCTTTATTCTCGGAAGGAATCACTACTTTATGAGCCGTATCTATTTTCTCGTGAAGTGAAAAATATCTGGTATATGTATCGGTCTTTCTTTTACTGAATGAGGAATAATCAGA
>JBBRQV010000014.1:0-34773 GCA_038225955.1 Ignavibacteria bacterium
GAATTTTTGCAAAAATATAACGAATTGTTAGAGGCAAAACGCTAAGAAATTGGGAAAAATACTAATTATAGCTTCTAATTAATACTCTCTGAGGAAAAATTGTTCTAGGGTTGAAAAATTGGAAAGAAGGCAGGTCAATCAGATAACAATCTGTGAAAAGTATAGCAAATTAAGCTTTTACAGCAACTTAACCTGCAAAAAATTTGACTTTTAAAGCTCAAAAATTTAAGTTAAATTAAAGTTTCTGCCCTTATAGGCTAATGGATAAACCTTCTGACTACGAATCAGACATTAGAGGTTCGAATCCTCTTGAGGGCACTAACTTACCAACATATAACTGCTTTATTTTTACCTGTTATAAAAAATCCCCTAATCAACAAATCCCATTCCAAAGTTTCAAAATTAATTTTTTTTTTATGATGTAAATCATACAAAAATTTTGAAAATCTATCTAAATTTGTAATAGAGAATTTAACCAATTGATTATGAACAAAAGCGTCATACATCACAAAGCGGATTCACTCTTTCTTGTGAACGATGTGAATTCAGATAACAAAGAAGTTCCTGTATCAGCACTTGATATAAGGGGAAACATTTATTGGGTAAAATTGCCCTATAATAATACCAATACTTTCTAATCCGGAACCGGAGGTTTTATGAAAACCTTAACTAAATATTTTCTATTAGCAATCTTTTTATTTGTAGTATTCACACCGTTCAACTCTCTTGGAGCAAAATCAAATTACAATTACGGCAATAATCTAACTCCTGAAGAATTGGGATACCTTAATGCAGCCTATAAAGATGAATGCAAAGATCAATACTTTTTTAAAAAAGCGATTGAAAAATTTCCTGATGCAAGTGGGTTTATAAAAATTATGAACTCAGAGCAAAACCATGTAACAACTCTTGAAGGAGTTTTCAATAAATATGAGATTGAAATTCCAAAGAATTTAGATTTCAGTGATATTGTAATTCCAACTGCATTGGATAATGCCTGCGCAATGGGTTTGAAATTTGAGAAGGAAAACGTAGATATGTATCAAAATTTTTTGAAGACTGTTACAAATAATTATCTTAAAACTGTCTTCGAAGACTTGCGTGATATTACAATTAATAGGAATATCCCTGCTGTAGAAAAATGTAAGTAAGTACTAATAAAGATTTAATTTTATAAGTAAAATTAGCAAGGCTGCTGAATATTTTCAGCGGCCTTTTTTTGTAAAAAAAATGAACCTTTTCCGATAAACTAAGTTAAAATTTAATCATTTAAAACATATCATAAAAACATTATAATTAATCAACTAGTATATATGTCCCGAAATCCTCTTTTTGTCTTAATCCCGATTCTGTTTTCTTTATTTCTTTTTAATAGTGCTTCAGCGCAAGATGGCTGGTGGAAAGAAAAGAAATACAAAGACGACTTTACTCGTCAGAAGTTTGCGCTATGCAAAAAAACTTTTAAAGATATTGGCGCGGGACTAAGCTACAGGCAGGTTTCAGGTGTAAGCAGATATTTTGATGAACAGGTATATCTTAACATTATCAGTAATGAAAAAGGTTATTATAGTTCTTCTCAGGCGGAGTTGATTTTAACCGACTTCATAGATTACTTTAAAGTTACTGCTTTTAATTTCAAACGCTCGACACGCTATAACACTTATGCATTTGCTATGGGAAAATATAAATATACCATTAACGGAAATAAAAACGAATTAGAAGTCTCCATCTCTTTAAAATTTTATAATGATGAATGGTTTATTGATCAAATAATGATAAACTGATAACATTTATGTGATGCTTACAAAACTTTCACAGATTAATACTGCTCTTAATAATAAATTTGGAAGGCGATTAAAATTTTTAATTTTAATCGCTTTTTTACTTTTATTCTGGAACCTAGCATCCAATCTTACATTTAAAATTATTCTTTCCTCAAATAGAGATAATGCTAAGGTCTTAGCCGAAAAAGATAATGATAAAATAAATTATATACTTAATTTCTATAATACGCTTTCATCCGAAACTGTAACAGAAGCCCGAGAAATTTCTTCCAATAAAGAAATAAGGAAAAATCTTCAGTCAGGTGAAAATAAAAAAGTATTCGAAGAGTTTCTAAAAAAAATCACGACTTCAGATTATCAGGCAGAAATATATAACAGGAAATTAGAGCTTGTAGCATTTGAGGGGCGTGAAATCTCACCTAAAACTCTTAGTCTGCAAAAGGCTTTATCGGGCAAAAATTTTTCTGTCGTGAAAGAAATGAGTTTTAATACTTACCTTATTGTTTACATGCCCGTGCGTGACGCAGTGGATACAAATTCTATCATTGGTGTTTCGGTTACTGCAAAACTACTTGATACAAAATTTCAAATTAAAAATAAATTTATTTCATATAAAGGGCTTTCAAGTGAAGTAGAAAGTAAATTTAAAGTTTCTCCGGTAATTATTCCTGCAGATGAAATCTCAGGGATTTTTAATCCGGACTCGCTGAAATCACCGGTAGTATCCGATATAAAAGGGCTCGATGGCAATACTATTGGAAAAATTTCATTGCCTCGATATAACAGTGACAATTATACTTCAGATATAAACTCGCTTAATGATAAAATTAATTCTCTGACAATTTTTTTACTTTCATTAATTATTCTTTTTATCATCCTTGAACTGCTGCATAAAGTAAATTCAATTTGGGTAAAATCTTCAGTTGTTTTGGCGCTTTTAATCCTAATAAGATTACTGTGGCTTAATATAGGATTTCCTTCAGTACTTCTTGACAGTGATTTATTCTCCCCATCGTATTATGCTTCAACATTTGGAAAAGGAATTGTAAAGTCCGCAGGAGATTTACTTTTAAGCTCAATACTCATTTTTATCTGGGCACTATACGTCTTTAAGAAAACTATTACCTACTATAAAAATAACGGTAAGGAATCTGAAAGTTTAGTGGTACTTTATCTGAAATTTTTCCTTCAGATTATTTTTTTCTTTGGAATAGTATATACACTTGGCATTGTTGTGCAAAGCGTTGTGTTTGATTCTAACCTAAAATTTCTTGATAAGACAAGTCTCATTCCTGATACAGGATTAATTTTTATTCTAACATCAATATTTCTTTGCGGTATAACAGCATTTATTTTTCTAACCATATTTGTTGTTAATGAGTTTTACTCGGCTGTTAAGCTCAATTTAATTAAAAATAGATTCATAAAAAAATATTTTTTCGTTCTTCTGTTCGTTGTATTTGCTCTTATAAGTCAGTTGATAGAAGGAATATTTAATGACTTTCCTGTAAATTACACTCAAAGACTTATTATAATTTCATCAATATTTCTTTTCTCCTATTTCTTAAGCAGGAATATTATTCTAAAAAGAGATTTTAGAATTTTTTCTTATGCGAATATTTCACTTCTTGTTCTCATAAGCTTGATTTCAATTCCTTATATACTTTTAGATAAACTTACAGCGCAGGAAACAAAATTTGTTGAATTGATTGGAAATAAACTTGCTGAAGATGATAATGATAAAATACTTTTCTTAGTGACATCAGAATTAAACAAAATTGTTGAAAACAAAAACGTTGAAGACTTACTAAGCAGTAAGAGCAACTCATCCAACCTTGCTTTTACTCTGTGGGCAGACAGTAAATTGAGCTCAGAGAATTTTAATTCATCAGTAATTTTACTCGATACAAGTTATAACTTAGTAAGCGATTTCAACATTAATTATAACAGTCTCAATGTAGATTCAATTATATCTTTTGTTAAGAAATCTTCAAGAGTATCTAAATTTAACAACTCGGTTGTAAAAGCGGATACTGTTAGTAACCTCGATAGTTTGTATGGAGATGAACCTGATTATAACGGAGCAACACTTGAAGAGTTTGTCCGTTCATCTGAAGATGATTCATCTAAAATAAAAAATAAATTCTCGGTTTATAAAAATACAGAAGATAAATTTTATTCGGGAATCGTGACGCTGGAAAAAATAGATTTGCGAAATACTGAGTTTGCTAAAAAAACAGGTTATGCAGTTGTTACAGTACAGTACGAACCGAAGAATCTGCTTGTACAATCTTCGTTTCAGATATTTAAAAATTATACGAAAGATAATCTATTTGACAAACTGATTTCTACACCTGTAATTACAGAATACATAGACGATGAATTTGTCAGCTCAACCGATCCTGAAATTTCAAAAGGAAATACAAAATCAATCGAGAGCTTCAAAGACTTTGTAAAGAATAAAGAAAATAAATCCGGATGGCGTTACGAGACATTCAACAATGAAAAATACAGAACGTTTTATATACTTATAAATACACCTGATGCCTATGAAAAAATTTATTCAATCAGTATAAAAAGAAACGATGCTTACCTAATATTATTTTTCTATCTGAAGTTTGTTTTGTTTATTGTAATGATATATGGACTCATTAGCTTTCTTTATTTTCTTTACTATTTCGCTTCGCAAAATCTTATTGTGTTCAATTTCCGCGAGAAGCTTCTTACATCTTTTATTGTTGTGTCAGTAATTCCAATTATTCTTCTGGCAATTTACACTCGAAGTTATATAAAAAATAAATATGACATTTCATTTCAGAACCAGATTAAGTCTGATTTAAATTTAATTGCTGAGAGCTTTAAAAACAATAATCAGGCATTTATCATGGGGAAAGTACCTGATAGCCTGAAGCAAAAAGAAAAAAATGATTTAAACAAAAATCTCACACGCTCTGACAAAAATTTTAATTTGTATTCGGGCCTGAAACTGTTCTCCACCACTAACGAAGAGCTCTTTAAATCGGACTTATTGGATAACCGAATTGACGGCGGCGCATACTACAATCTGAACTATGAAAAGAAAGATATTTTTTTTAAAAATCTGGACTTGCCGGGATTTTCTTTTTTTGCGGGATATACACCTATACTCGACAAAAATAATAATGTAAGAGCTATAATATCTTCTCAGACTGTTTACAGACAAACGGAAATTAATGGGGAGCTCACGGAGTCACTGACTTTTATATTTGGTATATATATTATAGTGATTATAATTCTTCTGCTTTTTATTACATTCTTTGTTGAAAGAATTACAAGACCAATTTCAATTTTGCAAATGGCAACTGATAAACTTTCGCGAGGTGAAAGCAACATTGAAATAAAGCTCGACAGAAAAGACGAGTTTGGAAGCCTTGTTGATTCGTTCAACAGAATGACTCGAGAACTTGAATCTTCAAAGGAAAAGCTAAAAAAAGCAGAACGCGAAGCAGCATGGAGAGATATTGCGAGAAGAGTTGCACATGAAATAAAAAACCCGCTAACTCCAATGAAACTCTCAATTCAGTATTTGTATGATTCATATCTCAGGAAAAAAGATTCCGCTGAATTTGAAAATGCGCTCACTAAGACGAAAGATATAATGTTAAATGAAATTGACAAGCTTAATAAAATTGCAACGGAGTTTTCTAATTTTGCTAAACTCCCTCAAAGGAAATATGAACAAGTAATTATAAATGATATTATTAATGATGTGATTTCACTTTACGAAAAGTATCCGGGGATAAAGTTTGATATTTTATTGAAGGAAAATCTCGGCGGAATAACAGCAGACAAGCAGGAAGTAAATCGGGTATTCCAGAACATAATAAAAAATTCATTGCAGGCAATTGATGATGAAGGAGTAATAAAAATCTGTACATCTGAAGATAATAATTTTGTTCATGTTGAAATCAAGGATACAGGGGAGGGTATGGACAGCGAGACAATTAAAAAATTGTTTGAGCCAAACTTCTCTACTAAATCCTCCGGTATGGGGTTAGGCTTATCCATTACGAAAAAATCTCTGGATAATATGAAAGCGCGAATACATTATGAAAGCGAAAAGGGCAGCGGAACAAAAGTTATAATTAATTTTTCAAAAAAATTCACGGGGAATTGATTGAGTAGATTTATAAAAATATTTATAAAATTTTCTTTACTGTGTGTTTGGATTGTTACATTCCATTCATGCGCAAACCAGCAGCCCCCATCAGGCGGGGAAGATGATAAAACTCCTCCGAAGATTATAAAAATGTCACCCGCTAATAACTCTATAAAGTTTTCAGGAAATTCCATTAAGTTTTTCTTCGATGAATATGTTAACAGAAGAAGCTTTGAAGAGTCTTTTAAAATTTCTCCACTGCCTAAAGGTCGCGCCAAGTTCGATTGGGGCTCAAAGGATGTTGAAGTAATTTTTGAAGAGGGATTTGAAAAAAATAAAACGTACTCAGTTGTAATTACAAAAGATTTCAGAGATGTTAATGGCGGGAACCAATTGAACTCACCAATTAACTTTGCTTTTTCCACAGGGGATAAGATTGATAAGGGGAGTATATCCGGAAAAATTTTTGCTAATAGTTTAGATAGAATGCTTGTTAGCTGCTACATTTTAAACTCTCAGAATGAAAATTTTGTGAAACCCGATACACTAAAACCTGATTATGTAACACAGCCTGATGAAAATGGGAATTATACTTTGCTTAATCTAGCCGAGGGTAAATATAGATTGTATGCTTTTAACGATGACGATAGAAATTCGTTATATAACAGAGATGTTGAAAAGATTGCAGTGCTTCCCTCAGATATAGTAGTAAAAGATTCAATCAGACAGTCAGGGAATAATTTTTTATTTAAAAATTTTGATGAAGATTTAAAATCAAAAGAATTTTACCAATCTCTTAAAACAGACTCTCTGAACATAATTTATTCATCATTGGAAAGTGGCGTATCGATTGTTCCGCTCGATTCACGTTTTTATTTTTATTTTAAAAACAGGAAAGTGAATAAACTTGATGTTGCGGACAATATGAAATTAACTGATTCAGCTTCAAATGCAAATTTAAAGCTTGCGTTCAACTGGTTGAATGATTCCCTGCTTCAGGTGTTCTCCCCTGAGAATTTAAAGCTGGGCAGAACTTATAAATTTAAATTAAGTACAGGCACTTTAAATCTTGAAAGAGTTTTTAAAACATCCGGTGAAAATCAGATAGGCAATGTTTCTGGCAATGTAAGCTTTAAAGGTTCATCTAAAGTTTTACCCGGAAGTATTATTATACAGGTGATAAAAAAATCAAATTCATTAATTCGCTATTCAATGAATTTGGAGCAGGCAGGCGTATTTAAGTTTGAAAATATTTTAGAAGGGGATTATATGCTTTTCGCATTTATAGATGCGAATAAATCGGGGAGTTATGATTACGGCAAATACTATCCATATGAGCCTTCAGAGCCATTCTTTTTATATGATAAGGATTTAAAAGTGAAAGGAATGTGGAATACGGATAATGTGCAGATTATCTTTTAGCTGCTACATCACCTGCAATAATAAGCTCTCTGATTTTTATAAATAAATTGAAAAGCATTAGCTCCATATTCACATTGTAATCAATATCGTTAATGGAGTTCTCCAGTAAATTTATTATTTCAAAATAATCGCTGTTGTACCTTTGAGCAAATTTTGCAATGCTATCAAGCTCATCTTTATTTATCACAAGTTCGTCTGTCCCACTTCTTTTATAGAGCACATCTCTTATCCAAATCTGCATTAAAATTAAAAACTGTTTTACTCTTTCTTTGTCTTTTTTTCCCGTGATGAAATCAATATCAAATCCGGCTTTTATTGTGCTCATTGTCACAAGATTGCGTAATACCACCAAAACTTTCTTCCTCAGCTCATCATAGTTCCCATGAATTATGTTTTGCGCTTTCGATACACTTCCATCGGCAAGCTCTGCATAAAAATTTAACTCAGTCTCGGAAAAATCAGATTTAATTTTTTTAATGTACTGAACTAAATTTATTTTGCTTATGCTTTCAAAATGAATTTTCTGGCATCTTCCTATTATTGTGGGAAGAAGAGAGTTTAATCTTGATGTTGTTAAAATCAGAAGCGAATTTTTCGGAGGCTCTTCAAGTATTTTTAATAATGCATTTGCGCTTTGAGGATTCATATTATCGGCATCTGAAATCAAAAAAACTTTCGTGCGGTTATCAGAGCCTGTAAGATATATTAAATCTTTTATTTCTCTTATAGAGCTTATCCGAATGAAATTAGCCTTCTCAAGTTTTATTTTGTGGTAGGGGTTTTTAGATTTCTCTTCTATCTCACTTAAGTAGCTTTCATAATCTGCTTTCTCAAGTGATTCCAGAACAGACCTCTCATCATCATCTTTTCCGGTTGGCAAAGCTGTAATTAATTTTAACAGCATTGATTTCAGGCTTTGCACATCTTTACAGCTTTTGCATTTATCGCAAGAGCCTTTTTCAATATCAGGATTTTCACAGTTAAGATATTTTGCAATCTCAATTGCGGCAGCATCTTTACCAACACCAGATTTCCCATGGAATATATAGCTATGCGATACTCTTCCGCTTGAAAGAATACTGCTTAGTATATTTTTAACCCGTTCTTGTCCTATTAAATTTGACCACATAATATTAAAATGTATTTCCTATACCGAATTGAATTTGCATTCTATCTCCGCTTTTAAAAATTGTACCAATGTCATTTTGAAATAGCCATTTTTTATTATCGAGACCGTCTGGATCGTATAGTTTAAATCCCAAATCAAACCTGAATGCTCCCACAATTGTATAATATCTTATCCCTGCCCCTATAGCCATAGCGATTTCGTTTAGTCTAAAACTTTTATAGTTATCCCAAACATTACCATAATCGAAAAAAGTCGCAAACCCTAAATCTTTTATTAAAGAGTTTTTGGAGTTTGCAAATGGCTTTGTTCTGTGTTCAAAGCTTCCATCTATGATAAATCCGCCACCGATTGCAGGGTCAACATTTACACCGAGTCTTCCTGCTTTCCATCCTCTTAAACTTACACTCCCACCTATTGTATAATTAGCATCGTTGGGCACAAGTTCTGCTCCTACAGAAAAAGTATCTATTTTAAAATCGTTATTTCCATATTGGAAAATATTACCTATGATAAATTTCCCTCCAAGGACAGAAGTTCCTTTTTTCTGAGAGGTCAAATCCCAGAAAATTTTATTTTGAGTCGTAATTTTAAAATAACTGTAAGTAGCCGTATTGAATATTTTCTTAACCAAGGCTCCCAGCAGACCGCTCTCTTCAAAGGAATAAGTAGCATAGGTTCCGTCCGTAGGATACTGGAAGTTGTTTACATGGTTATGTATCACTGAAAATCCTAATGAAGATGTAAAAAGGTTTATCGCGAATTCATTAAGTGTGTCTAAATCCGAAATCAGTTTATGAATTACTATTCTATCATTTGAAAGTTTCCAGTCAAGAATTAAATTATTAAAGTAAGTAAAATTTCGAAGCTCATACCTCATGCTTGCAAGATTTTTTAAGCTGGTGATATTGAATTGCTCTTCATTACGACTGGTTACGCCAAAATTATTATTACCGGTTATTTTATCATTATTGAATAAATGCGGTTGATAAAGAGTTAAAAGTCCTTCAAATCTGTAATAATCTAAATCATGAATTAAGGCTTTTACACCTGAAGTAAATACTCTTCCTCCACCAAAAAAATATTTATTTGAGAAGGTAAGGCCTGCGCCTGCGTAAAATCTTCCGTCAATATCATATCCGAGAATTTCCGGTTTTAATTCGTACTTGTTAGTGACAACTGCATTAATTTTTAAATCAATAATTTCTTTAATTGAATCTATTTTATCAATCTGAATTCTACCGTTCTCAAATATTGCAATTTTAGAAATTCTATTTTCACTGTTTACAAGTTTTTCTTTGCTGTAGATTTCACCTTCATTATACTGAAGCTCTCTTCTCACATCATTTAAAGGAATATCGTAAATATTGTTGCTGAGAGTAATGGCGGTTTTACCAAATCTGAAAAGGCTACGCGGAGTAAAATTTAAAAGTATATCAACTTTATGTGCCAGACTGGAATCTTTGGAAACAAACTTTACAATATCAGGTATATCTGCCTGGGCTAATGCGTAGCCATTATTCACTAAAACATTAAGCACGCGGGAAATTTCAAGCTGAACTTCTGCCTTATTATAATGCCTCTCTTCTACTAAAATTTTATCAACGGTTATAAGTGAGTAAACCTCCCGGCTGATATCTTGGAATCCATTGTAAATAACTTTATTAATTCTGTATCTGGCGTTTTCATTAACAATAAATATTGCTATTACTTTTGAGCTGTCATCTCCCATTGCAGATGACGTGTCCACCTGAGAATCAAGAAATCCGTTATCAAAAAAAAATCTTTGTATTCTTTTGGAGTCTGTGTAAAATTCTGACCTTAAGAAGTTATCACTTTTGGTTGTGTTTATAATTCCTTCCAGAACTGATTCGTCAAAACTTTTGCTTCCATTAAATTTGAATTGAACTTCCTGTAATTTTAAAATGAGGCTTTTAGGTGTGTTGATATCATCGTTATTATCCTGAGAATATGCTGTAATACATAATAAAAGCAGACAAAATACAGCAAAATTTTTTACAAAACTCACAAAACTCATTATGGAGAGAAAAAGTTGAAATATTCGAAAACTAATAACTCTTAATAACAAAAAAAGCCCAATAAATAAATCATTTTATTGGGCTTAATAAATATAGTACGAATTTTTTTTTAAAAATCCTTAGCTTCTTCGTCGTAAAAGAAGTCCTCATCTGTTGGATAATCCAGCCAGATTTCTTCTATACTTTCGTACGGCTCGTCATGGTCTTCCAAGTCTTCCAGATTCTCAACAACTTCCTGCGGTGCTCCTGATCTTGTTGCGTAATCAATCAATTCAGATTTATTTGCCGGCCACGGTGCGTCATCAAGATAGGAAGCAAGTTCAAGCGTCCAAACCATTTTCTTTAACCTCCTTAAATATTAATGAAAAGTAAATTTTAGCAAAATTAACGAAAATTTTTGTTAGTTCAAACAAGTTTTTTTGAAAAAATTGTGAAATCGTTATAAATGCTCTTACACCAATTAACTGAATTTTTGCTTAAAAGTTTCAATTAATTTAACTATAAATTTTAGTCTCTAAGTCTAGGGTCTAATGCGTCTCTTAACCCTTCTCCTATCAAGTTATATGCCACAACAGAAAGAAAAATCATCAATCCCGGGAAAATTGCCAGCCACCATGCGCTTGATGCCTCTCTTGCAGAATTTATCAAAGAACCCCATGTAACTGTGGTTGCCTTTACACCGAATCCAAGAAAACTGAGTGACGCTTCAATCAAAATTGCAGAAGCTACGGCAAATGCGCCGGAAACCAATACCGGAGCGATTGCATTTGGCAGTATGTGCCTGAATAAAATCCGCATGTTCGGCAGACCGACTGAGTTTGCAGCTACAACATACTCCATATTTCTGACTTTCAGAATTTCTCCACGGATAAGTTTAGCATCTGTGGTCCAGCCGGTAATACCAATAGCTGCCATAATATACCAGATACTGGAGCCGTATATTGCGACTATAACTATAATTAAAAAGAAAATAGGCATGTTAGTCATAATTTCCACAAATCTCATAATGAGAATATCTGTAGTCCCTCCATAAAATCCTGCCAGACTGCCGAGCAGAACACCTATAAGCACAGATAAACCGGCAGCAACGAATCCTACAGATAATGAAATCCGTGAGCCGTGGATAAGCCCTGCAACTAAATCTCTGCCTATCGGGTCAGTTCCCAGCAAATGCGTTGAGGTCGGTTTAGAAAGCACATTTGAGAGGTCAACTTCACTAGGTCCATATGGAGTAACTAACGGCCAAATAGTAGAGCTAAGTTTCCCCTGGTCGTCAAGTGTTTTCCAGTTTACATTTATCAGTTCAGGCGGATCCCATTTCGTGAGCCCCATAGAAACGGCATAATCTTTAAAAATAGGGAAATAAGTCTGTCCGTTATATGTAGTATAAATCGGCTTACTATATGCCAGGAAATCTGCAAAGACAGCTATAAGCACCAGTAAAATAACTATGTACAATGATATAACTGCGGGCAAATTCTTTTTAAATTGATGCTTAACAAACGACCAATAAGTGGAATCGACTTCTTTTTGAGACTTCTTCTGGTCTTCAGTTAAATTATTTACTTCAGAGGTTTCTTCTATTGAACTCATTTTATAATTAAAATTTTTAAGAAGATTTTTGGTTGAATGCAATTCTTGGATCGACAACTGAATATAAAATATCAACGAGCAATATACCAATAACAGTAAGGAACGATACTAAAAATAATTCAGCCATAATGATAGGATAGTCCCTGTCAAAAATCGCCTGAGTTGCAAGCTGCCCTACACCCGGAATTGAGAATATAGTTTCAATAATAAAACTTCCTCCAACCATTGCAGGCAAAAGTCCGCCGAGTAAAGTAAGGATTGGAATCAACGAATTTCTCAATGCATGTTTAAGGATAACTTTTCTTTCAGATAATCCTTTCGCTCTGGCAGTTCTTATATAGTCCTGTCTTATAACTTCAAGCATGGAGCTTCTCATCTGACGTGAAATAAATGCAAAGCTGCCGATTGATAAAACTATAATAGGCAGAACAAAGTGCATGGCTACATCCCATAATTTTGGAATCGCAGCAAGCTGGTCATAGTTATTCGAAGTCATTCCAGATGTAGGGAATATTTTTAAATACTCTACATTACACAGAAAAACAATCGCAAGCGTCCCTAACCAGAAATTTGGGAGGGAATATAATATAAACATAAATATCGTAGTTACCCTGTCTCCTAACGAGTACTGTTTTACAGCGCTATATATTCCTATGGGGACGGCAATTAAATATATTAGAAAGAAAGAAACTATATTCATGCCTAACGTAATAGGAATTCTTTCTACAATCTTTTCAAGAACAGGTCTGTTATCTTTAAATGAATTACCAAAATCGCCTTGAAGCATATTGCCTATCCAGATGAAATACTGCATATAAAGAGGTTTATCCAGACCGAACTTTTGTCTGTAATACTTCTTTGTAGTTTCGTTTATCTGACTTTTTGCATCGGATTTCTGCGACTCTCCCGTATTACCCATTTTCATTTCTGTAGGGTCTCCGGGGGCAAGCCGGCAGACACAAAATGTAATAATTGTAATAATTATAAGGGTGGGAATAAAAAGAAGAATTCTTTTTATTACGTATTGTGTCATTAGAAGATTATTTTATTATTAAAAGTAATTTCTCTGTAGGGTAGAACAATCCACAAATATAAAGCAAAAAGATTTCATATTCTAATAATAAATTTAAAATATGAAATCTTTTTTTAACTTGCTTTATCTGCCCCAAACCGGGTTTGGGGCAGAGTATTTAATATATAAAATTAATTATTGATATCTTTGTTTTGCAGTAGGAGTCCACCATTCATTCACTAATCCTGATGCTGGATATGCATACCATCTTGTATTTCTGAATCTATCGCTATAGAAATATCTAGAAGTCTCAGTCCACATAAATGTTACAGGCTGGTCATCGTAAACCAATTGCTGCCATTTATCAAGAAGCTCTTTACGCTTTGTTTCATCAAATGTAACTCTGTTTTCCTCAAGTAATTTATCGGCTTCAGGATTTTTATAGCTGATATAATTGCTGCCTTCGCCTTCAGATTGTGATGAGTGCCAGATCTGATATGGGTCTTCAGGAGTTACAGCTAATTGCCATGAACCGTAACCTGCATCATACTCGTGTTTCTTTTGTTTGTCTAAGAATACTGACCATTCATATTCTTGTAGATCCGCCTGTATTCCGATTTGTTTCAGTGCATCAATAATAATAAGCATTACTTTCTTTCGCTTAGGATTATTGTTATTCATGAAGGTGAATTTGAAATCCAATTTTTTGCCGTCAACTATCTTATCTCTTATTCCGTCACCGTCAGAGTCTTTCCATCCGGCTTCATCAAGCAGCTGCTTCGCTTTTTCTATATCATAGTTAATTTGTGGAAGCTTATCGTTTACATATGCGCTTTTGTAGAAAACAGGTGACTGAATAGGCACTGCTGCGCTAAAAAGAATTTTATCTATTATCTCCTGTCTGTTGATTGCATAGCTTAATGCCCATCTTACTTTTTTATCCTTAAAGAGTGGTCTTGCATTATTCCAGCCAATAAAAACATAAGTAGGCTCAAGAACAATTGCTTTCTTAAGATTGAACTGCTCAGGATTTGTTACGTTCTGATAAAAGTCAGCAGGATTAATTGCGAACATATAATCCACTTCTTTATTTTTTGCAGCTACAATAGCGGCGTTCTGATCTTGAATTACTTTGTAAACTACTTTATTCGGGTAGTTAGGCACATTGGCTTTATTCCAGTAATTATCGTTTCTTGTTAATGTTATTGACTGACCTGTTTTCCAGCTGTCAAATTTATAAGGACCTGTTCCAACTACATATTTCGGGCTTCTTGCAACTTCCTGCGAGTTCATGAAATCAGCGTACTTTGACATTTCAGGAAATTTTTTAGGGTCCGGTGCAGCAGCAGCATCAGCAATCATCTGCCATGTGAATTTATCCGTAACATTTTCCGGATCTAATAATTTTTTCGGAGTAATTTTGGTTTCGCCTAAAGTGTAGATAGTTTTAAAATAAGGCTTTGACATGTTAATCTTTACTTTGTATTTATTTCCATCAACAAGCTCTGCGCTTTTTACATCGTCAAAATAATTTCTCAGTGCCTGGGCATCTACAAAAGGAATCTTAATGCTTTTAATAGTAAATATTAAATCTTCTCCGGTTAAAGGTGTTCCGTCAGAGAAGGTAACATTTTCCCTTAGTGTAAAGGTATAACTCATGTGGTCATCTGATATTACGGGAAGCTCCTTTGCAATAAAAGGCTCAATCTTATAAGTCTCTCTGTTCACAAGCAATAATCCGTCATAAATTAAGTCATCTATTTCTGCAGCAGTAGCGTCATTTGTTACTGTAGGCATAAGTTTTTCGGCGTCAGCCATTTCATGCTTTACAACCCAGTCGCCATTAACTGCATCTTTTGTATCAGCAGGTTCAAGGGGCGTAACAAGCTTAATTGTGTTTTTGTTTTCTGCAGTTTCAGTTTTCTTTCTTCCGCAGGAAGTGAGGGTAATTGCGCCTAAGAGAGTAAGGGCAATCAGAATGTTTATTCTTCTCATTTTTATTTTTAATTAATCAAAATTATTTATTATTAAATATTTTTTAAATTACTCAAAATCGTGTTCGAAGTATTCTATACTTCTATCAAGACCGTTTTTATTTTTCTTAAAAGAATTGTTCTGTATCTGCGCCTCAAGGCTTTCCTGAAATTTTACCGCTGCATTATAGCCATAGTGCTTGCATAGGTAGTTCAAAGCAATTACTTCTGCGATAACGGTTATATTTTTTCCGGGGAATATAGGCAGGTTTACATGCTCAACATCTATTCCAAGAAGATTTATATTTTTTGTATCAAGTCCTGTCCGTTCGTAAGCTTTATTTTTTTCCCAATCTTCAAGCTCAACAATTACTTCAACTCTTTTTTGATAGCGAATTGCGCGGATACCGAAAATACTTCGTACATCAATAATTCCCAGTCCACGAATTTCCATAAAATTTTTTGTGAGAGATGTCCCTGCTCCCATAAGAACAGACTCTCCTTTTTTCAGAACCATTACAATATCATCAGCAACTAATCTGTGCCCTCTTTCAATTAAGTCTAATGCAATTTCGGATTTTCCTATACCTGACTTACCGCTTATTAATAATCCTACTCCGTAAACATCAATGAATGAGCCATGCAGAGCAGCCTGTACTGCAAACTGGTCGTCAAGGAAATCAGCTATAAAATATGCGAATCGTGTTGTAGGGTAAGGAGTACAAAAAACAGGTGTGTTCGTAATCTGTGCAATAGCTATAAGCTCATCCTGAGCCTTGTTATCATTTGTAATTATTACGCATGGTACATTGAATGAAAAAAATCTTTGAAGTGTTTCGATTCTTTTATCGTGCTCTAACTGATTTAGATATTTCATTTCAGTATTCCCGAAAATCTGCACTCTGTCAAAGGTAAAAAGATCAACATAGCCTGCAAGGGCAAGTCCGGGTCTGTGAATATCCTTATCAATTATTATTTTATCAGGATTAATAGGGGAGGGGTACAACTGCTCCAATTTGAATCTGGTTTTACATTGCTCAAAAAAGAACTCTACAGTAATAGACTCCTTCTTTATTTCTTTTATATTGTCAAAAGTACGCATTAATGAGTCTGGGATTTATTGGAAGTAAAAAAACATAAGGCGGAATAAATCCGCCTTAATAATTATATTTATATTTTTTAATCTTCTTCTTCAACAAGCTCGGCATATTTAATCGATTCCTTCTTGCCGTTTTTTCTTCTGTCAAAATACTTTGCTAACTGCGATTCAACTCTATCAACAGCTTTATCGGTTGATTTCAAAAAGTCTTCAGATGTTTCTTTTGAGATAAGAATTTTATTCTTAACTTTAATGTGCAGTTCGCATGTTTTAATGCTGTTAACAGATTTTTCGAAATACAAAATAACATCTGCATGTACAATCGGATGATTATGTCTTTCTAGTGTCTCAATTTTTTCTTGGATTAGTTGCTGCTGGGTTTCATGGAGTTTGAAGTGTCGGGATGTGAAGTTTACTTTCATTTTCGCGTGATTTTAAGTGTTAAAAATTATTTATTCTCAAAATGAATATGCAAAAGAAAGTTAAGAAAAGCAATTAAATTTCGCATATTTCATTCAATACTTATAACGTTTATTTCCATTTTTAGTTCTAAAAATCAAGGCAGTACCAGATTTTTACTCATTACTACGCTCCTGTAGTTCGTCACATCCCATTGATGAAAGTCTATAAACCTATATCCTCTTTTCTCGTAATATTTTATTAAATGAATTGCTTTCTCTGAAGTATCTAAAGCAAGCTCAGTCTTTCCTTTTGATTTTGCATAGCCCTCAAGATAATCCATTAATAATCCGCCAATACCCTGGTTCTGAAGTTCCGGCAGCACGGCAAATTTTCCAAAGTAAGAAACGAATTCGTTAATGTACCATTCCGGACTGTCTTCTTCTTTCATAAAAATAGAATTGTAATACATAACTGTTGCAATAATTTTATCTTTATCTTTTATAATAAAGCACTCACCGTTCTTAAGAAAATTTTTAGTGTACTCTGCAGTTTGGTAGGTTGCCACAAACTTCAAACCCATATCTGCCAGCCGTTTGTAAGCAGAGTGAAGAAGGGAAGTAAGCTCTTCGATTGAATCGCTTTCTGAAAATTTTGATATATCCAGTGTAAAAAGATTACTCTAATTTTTTACTGAAGCGCAGTGAGCTTAGTGCAAGAATCACAACTCCAATTCCAAAAAGCGTAAGCAAGTCCTGCCATAAATCAGTAATGCCGTTTCCCTTCAGCACAATACCTCTTATCATTGTAATATAATATTTCAAAGGTATTATAGCAGTAATGTATTGCACAAACTGCGGCATATTTTCCACAGGAAAAATAAATCCCGAAAAGAAAAGCATCGGCAGTAAAACTCCGAACGATGAAGTCATCATTGCCTGCTGCTGTGTTTTTGAAATTGTAGATACAAGCAAGCCAAGCCCGAGCGTTGACAACATATAAATAAACGTGCATAAAAATAATAGAGGAATACTTCCTTTTATTTCAATGCCGAACCAGAACCTCATTACAGTGAGAACAATAGTTGCCGAGACAAATCCTATTATAATAAACGGAATAAACTTGCCGAGTATCATCTGGTATGGTTTTATAGGAGTAACGATTAGCTGCTCCAGCGTACCAATCTCTCTTTCCTTTACTATCGCAAGTGAAGTCAAGCTTGTTGTAACGATTAAAATAATTAATCCTACAATCCCAGGCAGCATATAGTTTCTTGTTGTAAGATTAGGGTTATACCAGACTCTTACTTCGGGATTTATTGTGCCTACTATCGTTGTCTTTCTTCCCGTTCTCTCCGCTTTCTCCATCAAAATATTCTGTGAGAATCCTGTAACAATTATCTGTGTATATCCCGCAGCGATTGCCGCTTTATTACCGTCAGAGCCATCGAATATAATCTGCACATCGGCAGTCTGGTTTGAGTTAATTTTCTTTTCGTAATCCGTTGGGATTACTATTGCGGTCAGAACTTTTCCTCTATCCATTAAGTCAGTAAGCTCTTCGTAGCTCGATACATAATAATCCATATTGAAGTAGCCTGACTTTTCAAAAAGCTGGATGAAGTCACGGCTCGATTGTGACTTATCCCTATCCAGTACAGCAGTATGCACGGTATTCAAATCAAAGTTTGCAGCATAGCCCAGCAATATTAACTGAATAACAGGCAGCACTAAAACGACAGCAAACATTTTCGGGTCGCGTCTGAACTGAATAATTTCTTTCTTTATGAATTGAATTAGAAGCTGCATTATACCGTTCTCCTCTGCTTTGCTGTTCTTATAAGCGATATTGTTAAAAAGAATAAGGAGAATATTATGAGGTAAATATACTGCTGCCAGAAAGTTTCTATGCCTGTTCCCCGTATAACGACGGCTCGTAAAATTATAAGAACAAATTTTGCAGGAGATAAATTAGTAATTATTTGTATCGGCGCAGGCATACTTTCTATTGGGAAAATAAATCCCGATAGAATATTTGTTGGAAGCTGTGAAATCAACGTGCTTAACTGAAATGCAACCTGCATTGAATCTGCAATTGTTGAAACAAAAATACCAATGCTAAGGCATGCAATAAGATAAAGTATTATCCCTATGAACATATAGAATATACTTCCTTTTATTTCCAAGCCAAATAAAATATGTCCGAGCAATAAAACTAAAATTGAAATTATAATTGCCAAAATTATATAAGGAATTATTTTGCCGAGGATTAACTCCAGCGGAGATACAGGCGAAACGTTTATCTGCTCAATAGTACCCTGCTCTTTCTCACGAACGATTGAAACTGCTGTAAGCGTAACGCAGATAACAATTAGTATCGTTGCAATGAGTCCGGAAATAAGAAATTCAGTTGTCTTTAAATCGGGATTGTACCAGAATATCCCTGCAATGTTTATCGGTCTCACTAAATTTACTCCGGCCTTAGCAAAAATATCCAGTGAAATTTTTTGTGAGAAACCTAATGTTGCAGCGTTAACATAGTTCATTATAATTGTTGCTGAGTTGCCATTAACTCCGTCAACTAAAAACTGAACGTCAATATTTTGCTTTGAGTAAAATTTCTTCGAGAAGTCGGCGGGGATGGAAATAACACATTGTATACTTTTATCATCCAGTGAATGATTCACTTCATCGGGAGTTTTAATGTATTTTACTATATCAAAATATTCTGATGAATTGAATGTTTTTATAAACTCTCTTGATAGCTCGGATTTATCCTCGTCATAAATTCCCATCTTAATATGGGTCACATCGAAGTTCAAAGCATAACCGAATAATATAAGCATGAATACAGGATAGAAAAAAATGAGCACAAGCGAGCGCTTATCGCGAACGATTTGCCTGAACTCTTTTTTTACTATGGCGTATATTCGTGTAAACATTTCAGTTTTTCTTTTCCAGTAATGTTATAAAAACATCTTCAAGAGTGGGGGAGATTTTATCAATTCTTTTTACTTCTATGTTATCCTTTGCAAGCAGCTCATTGATAAATTTTTTATTTTCTTCTTCAGAAGAGTCCTTATTCAAAATTACGTGAATATAATTACCGAAGATTGACGTACTCTCAAAATGTTCTGAATCTTCAAGCATAGTTAACGCATCAATCGTTTTACTGCACTCAATTTCTAAAATTTCAGTCGTGATATATTTTTCTTTCAGTTCTTTCGGACTTCCACCCGCAATAATTTTTCCGGCATCTATTAATAATATACGATTGCAGAACTCTGCTTCATCTAAGTAGTGAGTTGTAACGAAAACTGTTATACCTTCCGATGATAAATCGTTAATCAGGTTCCAGAAATTTCTTCGGGAAATAGGGTCTACGCCTCCAGTGGGTTCATCTAAAAAAACAATTGTAGGGGAGTGGATAACTGCAGTACCTAATGCTAGGCGCTGCTTTATCCCTGTAGGAAGTGAACCTGTAAGTATTTTTTCTTTTCCATTAAGATTCGAAATTTTCAGCACCCATTTTTTTCTTTTTATTAAGTCTTCACCCTCAAGTCCATATATTCCGCCGAAGAAATTTATATTCTCTTCAATTGTTAAATCGTTATAGAGTGAAAATTTTTGAGACATATATCCTATGTTTCTTTTCACTTGCTCTGATTGAGTTGAGATTGAAAATCCGCCGACCGTTGCATCGCCTGAAGTAGGCTCAAGAATTCCGCAGAGCATTTTTATCGTAGTCGATTTCCCTGCTCCATTGGCACCGAGAAATCCGAATATTTCTCCTTTTTTCACCTCGAATGAAACGTTATTCACAGATGTGAAATCTCCGAACTTCTTCGTTAAATTTTTTACTTCTATGGAGTTAGTTTGACTCATTTACTTTCTCCTCTTTATGAGTCGTTTTCAATAAATGAATGAAAACATTTTCAAGTGAAGCGGGAATTATTCTGTGGTCGCTAATCTCTATATTATTTTTATTTAAAATATCTTTAATATTAAAATAATCTTTTTCATAATTGTCGGCTACAACATTTAGTCTGTCACCAAAGGTCTGTATTTCAAAGTTTGTATTCTCACGAAGTACTTTATCCGATTTTCGTATATCGCTGCAAACTAACTCAATAACAATTTTATTAAGACTTTCTCTTATATGAGCAGGTGTATCGAGTTTTAAAATTTTTGCATTATCAAATAAAGCAATGCGGTTGAACCTTTCAGCCTCATCTAAGTAAGGAGTTGAAATTATAATTGTAATATCTTCTTTTATTAAATCGGAAAGGATTTTCCAGAAGTCTCTTCGTGAAATCGGGTCAACGCCCGTAGTGGGCTCATCAAGAAAAATAATTTTTGGTTTGTGAATTAATGTGCAAGCAAGGGCAAGCTTCTGTTTCATTCCGCCTGAAAGTTTTCCTGCAAAAAATTTTCTAAAGTCAGTTAGTCTTGTAAACTTAAGCAGCTCATCTCTTCTCTCTTTATAGTTTTTCACTCCATGTATATCTGCAAAAAATTCAATGTTCTCATCAACGCTCAAATCAGTATATAAAGAAAATTTTTGCGATAGGTATCCAATATTATTTTTTATCTTCATCTTATCTTTGCGTAAATCGTACCCCATAATTTCGGCATCACCTTCAGTGGGATTTATCAGCCCACATAGAAGTCGTATAGTAGTTGTTTTTCCTGCGCCATCAGGCCCTACGAAGCCGAACATTTCATTTTTATAAATGCTGAAGCTGATGTCGTCAATGCCGATAACATTTCCGTAAACTTTTTTTAGATTTGATATTTTTATTATCTCTTCCAATATTATTTGGTAAAGAGTTTTGCATCAGCAGGCATTCCCGGCTTTAAATCGAATTGAGGATTAGGAATTTCAAGCTTCACTCCAAATACTAGTTTAGTCCTCTCATCTTTTGTCTGAATATTCTTCGGTGTAAATTCCGCTTCGGGTGATATGAAAATTACTTTACCTTTATAAACTTTATCTTTGTAGCTATCGACTGTTACATCGGCAGTTTCATTTAATTTTATTTTCCCAAGCTCAGTTTCAGAAACGTATATCATAAGATTAACTGTCTCTAAGTCAGAAATCTTTAAGAGAGAAGACTGTGGATTTACAATCTCTCCTTTCTCAGAATATTTTTTTGATATTATGCCGTTTACTGGTGCGTAGACGCTGCAATCCGCTATGTTTTGTTTCAGTAAATCGTATGAGGAAATCGCGCGGTTGAGATTTGCGCGTGCCGATTCAATATCTTCCGGTCGTGATATATTTTTTATTTTTGTAAGATTATCTTTTGCTGTTTGATATTGCGCAGCCGATAAGTCATAGCGCGACATTACATTATCGTAACTCTGCTTAGTAATTGTATTCTCTTTGTACAAATTTTCCGTTCTGTCTTTTTCAGTCTTCGCGGCATCAAGATTTATCCTTGCCTGCTCTACTAAACTTGCCTGGATTTTAATATCGTTCTTAGTTGCGCCGTTTTTTACAAGGTTATATTGCGCCTGCGCTAAATCCACTCCTGCCTGCGCAGAGCGGAGCTGTATATCCAGCAAGTCATGGTCGATAGTAAGAAGGAGGTCTCCCTCTTTAACTTTATCTCCCTCTTTGAAATTAAGTTCGCTTATCTGTCCTGCTACTTTTGAACTGACGGTAACATTCACACTTTCAATTGTACCTGAAGATGTAATTGTATCTGTCTCTTCTTTCTTTGAACATCCTGAAAAAAATAATACGGACGAGAGCAGTATTATATTAAGATATATCATATTTGTGGTTTGAAAAATTCTTATAAATTTTTTTCCCTTTTGGAGTAAGTATACCGTTCAATAAAATATCAAAGGTATTGTTTACGGCATCGGAGTAGGAAAAATTATGTATTGTCAAAAAATATGGATTTATGATTGTACGAATAGAAGTAATAAAAATCTCTATAACAATTGATGGTTGATAATTTTGAACAAGCTCTTCTTTCTGTCCCTGAATGATAATCTTTGAGAGAAATAAATGCATCTTCTCATTTCTGAAGTTATCAATTTTTTCCCAGAGGGCAGGAGAGTGAATTTTCATATCGTTCATCCATTTAGGGGAAATAGAGCTAAGTGTTTTACTGAGAAAACTAAGAAGCGAAATAAATTTTGCAACTGAGTTCTCTTCGAAGTTTACAATCTTTGCAATATGAAGCTGAGTCCGGTTCAGAAAATTATTTGTAACTTCGTTAAGCAGTTCATCTTTAGATTTAAAATGTTTGTATATAGTGTTCTTGCTTATCATTAGTCCGGAAGCAATTTCATTGAGAGTTATTTTATGAAAACCCTCTTTCATAAAAATATTCTGAGCGTAGAAAGTTATCTTATCCTTTTCTGAAATTGATAATTTATCGTGGGAAACTAAACTGGTCTTCATAGTTTCCAAATTAATAATTTTTTCCAGTTATTTCAAGTAATATTCAAGTCCCGGAACTTATTAAATAATTTATAAGCAATGATTTATCTATTTATTTATAAATAAAAAATTATTTAATTGCAGTCAATTAAAACTTTATGAGACAAATACTTCTGGCGATTTCGTGTTTATTCTTTTGTAACCTTTCTGCACAATCCTTTTTTCAATCAGATAAGTATTCAGGAACACTTGCCGAGCTTTACCTTCACAGGCAGCCAAGCGCAAAAGCCGAGGCTATGGGTATGGGTATGGTGGCAAATACTGATGCAGACTTTGGTTCGTATTATAATCCTGCTCTAACGAGTCTGGGTAACGGCATCAATGTGAGCACATCTTTTTCAAATCCATATTATGGAGCTGATAAATCGAAGTTCAATTATTTAGGAGCTTCATATTCTGATAAAAAATTAGGAAGCTTTGGATTAAGCAGATATCACTGGACAATAGGGGAAGAAATTTTAATCACAAATGAATTTGGAACTGAAGTTGGCATTGCGTATGATTACAGCCTTTCATTATATACATTAAATTATTCCCGCGAATTACCAAACAATTTTTTTGCAGGTGTAAATATTGGAATAGCTCATATTAATTCTTCAGGAACTCCTGTATACTCTTCCACTGATTTCAAAGATGCATTTACTTTAGACTTAGGTATTTTGAAAAAAATAACTCTTGATAACCCGTCAAAAAATACAGGACACTCAATATCACTTGGAGCTTCGGTAATAAATATAACCGGTTCAAAAATAAAATCGACCTATGAAGGAATTTCCTATGATAATTTACTGCCTGTGGTACTTAGACTTGGCGGTAGTTACAATTTAAAAGTAAAAGGCAAAGGGTTAATTCCCGGCGGTAATTTATTTGAAAGCTTAACTCTTCTTGAATACAGAAACGTGATTAATTCTAACTACTATAAAACTATTTCATTCGGTGAAGAGTTTACTCTTTCCGATATTTTCATTCTACGTTTAGGATATTTTTCTCAACGCGTGGGGGTGGAAACAATTGACAATATTGGTACTCAGTCAAAATTTACCTATGGCGCAGGTGTAAAACTTCCCTTGAATAGAATATTTGAAATGAAAAATTCTCTTAGTCTTGGAATTGATTACGTTAACATGTCTCAACCTTCGTTTAGTAAAGGTTATAATAGTTTGGATAATTTTCAGACATTAGGTGTTAGTCTAAAATGGATTCCTTGATAATTAATTCTTTTTACAGATCACAATTTAGACCTATTATTAGAACTTCAAATTAAAATTGGAGTTGATTTTGTAAAGCAAAGATTGTAATTTCAATCACTTCTTAAATTAATTTACTCGCATAAAATTTTTATACCACTCGTTTAATTAACAAACACAGAATAGCCAAAACGTTTACTTTTTTAATCTAACTAATTTAAGTTAAAAAGTTGAAAACACTCTGGCTCTTTCTTTTATTTTTCCTCATTTCTTTTCCACGATTAAGTTTTTCGCAAACTCCTGACTCATATCAGGGAGCAATCTCACAGCTTTATTTTGAGCGGCAACCTAACCCAAAATCCGAAGCAATGGGCAGAGGGCTTGTCGCTAATTACGATTCTGAATTTGGTTCGTATTACAATCCTGCATTAACAAGTCTGGGCAGCGGAGTAAATTTTAATCTTTCGCATGCATTCCTTTACCATCGAAATACTGATTATGATTACATAGGCATCGGCTATGCTGATAAAAAATTTGGCTCATTTTCAATCAGCAGGTATAATTGGGCAATTGGAGTTAATGAAAGCGGCAGTTATTCCTCTCACAATTCAATTCACACTTTAAATTATTCGAGGGAATTAGCTGAAGGTTTTTATGCAGGCGCAAACATAGAGCTTGTTCACATGGGATACTTACTAAATTACAGTAGCCTTCAGGTTGGCTCGGAAGGAACATACGACCAAAAATCTTCCGATGCTTTCACAATGGATATTGGAATCCTGAAAAAATTTGATGAAAGTGATGCCTCAGATAAAAATATTTTGAAAACTTTCCAAATTGGGCAGCAGTTTATAATCTTACAGGCGCAAAGATTGCTAATAAAAATTATGATGACACTTATGAAAGACTTCCCGTTATTTTCAGGGCGGGTATCAGTTATCATGTAAAACAGATGGATAATAAAAAGCAGTTTTACTCCTCTGCTATTGAGTCGTTCACTCATTTTGAGTTTGAGAATAATTTAAATGGCAAGGTTAACCCGGAAATAAAAATTGGTGAGGAATTAATTATTGCAGATTTTCTAATACTTCGCTCGGGAATAGTAAGTGACGGATATTCAGCTTCAGGCAGAGATACTGATTTGCAAGTTACATTTGGGGCAGGTTTGAAAATAGGACTTAATAAATTTTTCAAAACAGAGAAAAATATAAATTTAATTCTGGATTACGCAGGCACGCCGCCAACAACGGATAACTCAAATAATCATTTCGATATTCTGAGTTTGAAAGTAAATTATACTCCATAATAATACTTTCAGTAAATTTTAAAACTAAAATTTCCCTATGAAAACCATCTGGCTTATTATTTTTGTTATTATCGTTTCTTTCACCTCTTCAATTGGGTTCCCACAAAGCTTAGATTCTTATCGCGGGGCTATCTCACAACTTTATTTGGACAAACAGCCCGATCCCAAATCTGAGGGAATGGGAAGGGGTCTTGTTGCAAATAATGAAAGCGATTTTGGCTCATATTATAATCCTGCTTTGACAAGTTTGGGCAGCGGAGTAAATTTTAACTATTCTCATACATTTCTATTTATAAAAGAGACTCACTATAATTATTACAGTATAGGGTATAGTAATAAAAAGCTTGGAGCATTTTCCTTTAGTGATTATAGCTGGGAAAACATTATAATTACGAGACAAACACGAAAATATACTAATAGTATAAGTACTTTAAACTACTCCCGTGAATTATTTCAAAATTTTTATGCAGGTGTCAATCTTGAATTTGTACACATGGGCTATTTGAGGAATTACAATGGCCGCACTTATTCTCCGGAGTGGGAGAATGGGTTCATTCAAAATCCATCGGATGCAGTTACTTTAGATATAGGAGTTTTAAAAAAATTTAATATGGAGAGCTCCTCCGATAAGAGTGTAAAGAAAACTTTTGAATTGGGTGCAGCTATATACAATTTTGCAGATCAAAAAATTTCTGATAACAATTACAAAGATGTTTATGAACGGCTCCCTGTAATATTAAGAGGTGGAATAAGTTTTACTATAAATGTAACTGATGGAAGCAGCAGTATTAATTCATCCCAATTTCAATCTTTTTCTCATTTTGAATTTGAAAATGTTTTGAATGACGATGGGCCTTCGGTTTTTAAAGTCGGTGAGGAATTAATACTTTCTAATTTTCTCATTTTGAGATGCGGTATAGTGGATAAAGGCAGATATGAATATTCAAATGAATTATCAAAAACTGAATTTACCTTTGGCGCAGGTTTTAAAGCAGGATTCAATAAGTTTCTTACTTCAAAAGACCAATTAACTTTTATTCTGGATTACTCAGGAATGCCTCCAACAACAAAATTAACGAATATAGCAAATGATTTTATACTTTGGAGTTTAAAAGTTAATTACATTCCTTGAATTTTCTCCCTATTACTACTAATAGGGAAGAATTGTTTTTTATTTATAATCTTGTTTATTATATTGTGTGAAATACATTTGGAATACAAATACATTTAACAAAATCCGTCAAAAATTTATCACTGACGAGTTTTTAAACATTGAGTTGTTGTTTTTTCAATATAGTCGGAAACAAAATCCGACCATTTTCCAACCATTACAAGAATTTTAATCAAAAAATAATTAATGAAAAAAATCTGGCTTTTACTCTTTATTTTAACTTCGGGTATTTCCTATTCTCAAACGAACTACGATGGATTTATGGAGGAGCTTTATGTGGGAAGGCAGCCAAGTCCTCGAGCAGAAGCTATGGGCAGGGGACTTGCGGCGGATAATCAAAACGATTTCGGCTCGTACTACAATCCCGCGCTTACAAGCAACGGCGAAGGATTGAAAATTAATACCTCTTTTTCAAATAAATATTATTATGCCGATAAAGCTTATTGGAATTATTTCGGCGCAACATATAAGCTGAAAAATATCGGGAGCTTTGGACTAAGCAATTATCATTTTAATTATGGATACGAACTTCCTATCACGACTGCCGCAAATCCTGAAGGTGATGGCAGTACTTACCAGATTCATTATGACATGACTTCATTAAATTACTCGAGAGAAATTGCAAAAGATTTTTCTGCCGGAATAAATATCACTGCTATAAATCATCACAATGAAACATCGCTTATTACAGTTGATAAAAATATGGCGTATACTTTTGATTTAGGAGTGTTGAAAAAGTTTTCATTGCCTTCTTTTTCAAATGCTAATTTATCACACAGTATAAATATAGGCAGCTCAATATATAATATTACAGGAGCAAAATTTGTTTTCATTTCTAATGAATTTGGAACCGGTCTTGTATCATCTGACGCATTACTTCCATCAATTTTCAGAGGAGCTGTAGGATATAATTTCAATGCTAAGGGAAATGTTTTCGGCAGAACAGGAAATACGTTTTCAATAATTTCAAATTTTGAATATGAGAAAATTCTGAACACTGCAAAGTATGAAACATATAAAGCGGGAGCTGAATTTAAATTATTTGATATTCTCGGGCTGAGATTAGGATGGCTTTCAAGAAATACAAATTCTACGCGCTCAGTATTCTCTTATAACTTAGGTGAGTTTACTCAGTTCAAATATGGAGCCGGAGTAAAAATCCCTTTGGATTTAATCTTTAAGATGAGCACTCCTCTTTCTGTAACAGTCGATTATGTAAATTTAAAACAGCCGCAAAGGATAGATTATATGATTGGTAGTGAACAGCAGGAGTACAAAAGATATAATACTTTGGGTATTAGTTTGAACTGGGTGCCGGGTATGTAAAAAATAAAATCCGACCATTTCCCTACCAATTGAGAGTTATGAATTATGAGTCCGTAGTGGAGGAATAAGAATCCGACCATTTTCCGACCACTTTTAAATAGCAAAATTGTGAGATATCGAAATGGTGAAAATAAAATGCGACAATAATGCGACTATTTTCACTCCGTCCCAATTCGTGGCGGCGAACTGTATGGGGCGGACCACTTGTCTCCCAAACGGGGGTTTGGGAGACAGAATATTGAAGGGAAGAGAAGACCAAATAAAATCCGACTATTTCCCGCCCAAAATAATAATTCATAATTCATAATTCATAATTGGTAAGTCTATTTTGCAGAAATCCATCAAAAATTCATCATTGAAAACAAATTTTCTCTGCAAAAAAGTTTAGTATAGATAAGCGTTATATTTTCTTGCAAATAATCCCTTGCTATTTAAAACAATTTAAGCCATATTTGTTTAAGGTTAATTAAATAAAGTATATAATATATGGCACGAGCAAAAAAACTAACAGAAAAGCAGGATTTAATCCTGAACTTCATAGAGAAGTTCTCTATTGATAATCCTTTTCCACCGACACTGAAGGAAATTGCCGAGGAGTTTAAGATTACTTTAGGCACAGTGCAGGACCACGTTTTTGCTATCGAGAAGAAAGGCTTTATTAAAAGATATCCCGATGTTGCTCGCGGATTTAAAGTTACGCGTCCCGGCGATAATAAAATGCAGGATATGGCAGATATGATTCCGATTTACGGAAGCGTTGCTGCAGGCGATCCGATTTTTGCTATGGAAAATATCCAGGGATATGTTACGATGGAAAAAAATAGAGCAGGACATAAAATCCACTTTGCTCTAAGAATAAAAGGCGAGAGTATGAAAGATGCCGGGATTTATGACGGCGATATCGTGATTGTAAGAAAACAGGAAGACGCAGATAACGGAGACGTTGTGATTGCTTTACTTGACGATGAAGCAACATGTAAGACATTAAAGAAAACAAAAATAAAAGCTTACTTAGAAGCTGCTAACCCAAGATACAAAGCAATTATGAACAGACCTTTTGATATTATAGGTAAGGTAATAGAGTTGAGAAGGGGATTTTCCGTAGCCTAATTTGAATTATAAAATTATGAATTGAGAACTTTAAGAATCCGACTATTTCCCGACCAAACTAATAAAAGTCTTTAGTGAGATTTTGTGTTTTAGAGTTTTTGTGGCAAAAATTACAAGCCAACTCTCTTAAAAATAAAATCTATATTCTTCTTCGATTTTGAATAATCGAAAATATCTGTAAGTTCTTTATCAGTTAAATATTTTTTTACTTCTGAATCGTTCTTTAATAATTCATAAAAACTGATTTTTTCTCTCCAGCATTTCATTGCTACATCCTGAACAATTTTATACGCAGTTTCTCTCTTCATTTTTTTATCAATCAACTTCAATAAAACTGTCTGAGAAAAAATTAAACCATTAGTAAGGTTTAAATTCTTTTTAATATTCTCTTCGTAAATAACTATATTATCAACAATTTGTTTGAATTGATATAGTATGTAATCCGTTAAAATAGTTGAATCAGGTACAACAATCCTTTCCACAGATGAGTGACTTATATCCCTTTCATGCCATAGTGCAATATTTTCCATTGAAGCCATAGCGTTTCCGCGAAGCACTCTGGCCATTCCGGAAAGTCGTTCGCATGTAATCGGATTCTTTTTGTGCGGCATAGCAGATGAACCCTTCTGGCCTTTTGAAAATGACTCTTCAAGCTCAAGAGTTTCTGTTTTCTGAAGATGTCTTATTTCCGTTGTGAACTTTTCAATCGAGCAGCCAATAAGCGCAAGAGTGTTCATATACTCAGCATGCCTGTCTCTCTGCAAAATTTGAGTAGATATTTTCGTAGTCTTTAGTCCGAGCTTTTTACAAACATATGCTTCTACTTTAGGTGAAAGGTGTTCGTAGGTTCCAACCGCTCCTGAAATTTGCCCGACTGAAATAATATCAATTGCTCGTTTCATTCTATCAATGCTGCGGTTTATCTCATCGTACCATAAGGCAAACTTAAGCCCGAGAGTAATCGGCTCTGCGTGCACACCATGTGTTCTTCCAATCTGTGTAAGATACTTGTACTTCTTTGCTTTTTTCTTTAAGCTTTCTCTTACATCAATTAAATCTTTAAGAATAATTTCGCCTGCCATTTTCATCTGAACGGAAAGGCAAGTATCCACAACATCCGAGCTTGTCATTCCCATGTGAATGAAACGCGAATCCATGCCGACATATTCGGCAACGTTAGTAAGAAAAGCAATTACATCATGCTTAACTTTCTCCTCTATGCGGAGGACTTTTTGAGTATTGAACTTTGCTTTTGCTCTTATGTTTTGAACTGCCTTTTTAGGAATGATACCAAGATTTGCCTGCGCTTCACACGCTAGAATTTCTATATCAAGCCAGATTTTAAAACGGGCTTCATCAGACCATATATCACTGACCTGTTTTCTTGAGTAACGCGGAATCATAAATTATTGAGAGAGATTTTATAACTATGTGTTAGCTTATTTAATTTTTATTGTAACAAGAGTAATATCATCGTTCTGCTCGGCATTTCCTTTAAACGCTTTTACTTCATCAAACATATTTCTTTGTATATCAATCGAGTTTCTGTTCGTATTATCTTTGAGTATTTGTTTAACTTTCGGGAGTCCGAATTCTTCTTTAAACGAATTCATTGCTTCCGTAAGTCCGTCAGAATAAAATAAGAAAGTATCACCTGAATTTAACTTCAATTCTATTTCCTGTAAGTTTGCATCGAATAATTTTGCATTGTCTAATCCGAGTCCAATGCCTTTTGCATTTAGTTCTTTTACTTCATTTTCATTTGCAAATAGAACAGGGTTGTGTCCTGCACGGCAGATTTTTGCAGTCATGTTTTCTAAGTCAAATAAACCTGCTGCAATTGTAACGAACGATTTTCTGTCAATCTTATTATATATCTGCTTATTAACGGATTTTAAAATATCTTTTGGTGAATTAAATATCTTGGCTGAGAATTGTATCATTGCCTGCACTTTGGATAAATTCAAAGCGGCCGGTATTCCTTTTCCGGAAACATCTGCTACGATTACAAGTAATTTCTTATCGTTAATTCTTATTAAGTCATAAAAATCACCACCAATAGTTTTTGCGGGGCTCGAAGAGCCTTCAATATCAAGCCCTTCAATTCTTATTTCTCTGCTGGGTAAAAGACTTTCCTGAATTTTTCTTGCAATGCCAAGCTCTTCATCTATTTTTTGCTTATCGATTTCTTCTAGCTGTAGTCGTGTACTTTCAAATGAAATCGCAGTTTGCGAGGCAATAGTTTTTAAGAGGTCAATATCTTCCTCTGAATATTCTTTACCGGATGGTTTCTTACTGTAGTTAAGCGCTCCGATTAATTTATTTTTTAAATATATCGGAACCGATAAATAAATATTTGCTTTTCTTATTGCATCGATATCATTTGCATCTAAATTCATTTCATCAATTTCAATTTCAGAGAGCAAAACCGGTTCAGTACTATCTTTAAAAATCTTAACCATTAATTCATCTAACCAGATATCTTTGAAGCTAATGGTTTTGTTTTCTTCGTTTATATCCAACTCTTTTTTTAGAATGTTGAGATAACGGTTATCGTAAATCCAGACATTTAGTTTTTCAATTCCCATTATTTGCTTAGCTGAATTACCAAGCTTATCAAGCACCTGTCTTATACTTTTCATCTTAGGCAGTTGCTGCGAAAAATCCAGCAAAGCTTTTCTGTAATTATATCTGTCTTTGTAAAATTGTTTATCAACAAAATCTTTCGCACGCTTATTAAAAAAATCGAAAGTGAAAGTAATAACTATGATTGCAGTGAATGTAATAATTTTTCTGTTTGTACCTATATAACCGCTTAAGAATGAATCGGCAGTATAAACTATTCCAAGATAAAAAAGTATAATAATTCCGGTAAGAATTCCGAATACTAAACCTTTTTTAATAATAAATTCAGTATCAAGTATTTTGTATTTGAATATTGAGTATCCGAAAGATATCGGTATCGCTAATACTAATAAAAACGGAGCGTACCATAACGGTGAAACAAGAAAATTTGCTTTCTTGACAAACAGTGAGTAAACTAACAAATATGTTAAACCTATAAATCCGAGGATGAAACCTCTTATAATTACTTTAAAGGACTTTTTAATTATCTCATTATCCGATTTCTTGTACGATTTCATTAAATACTGAAAACCTATTCCCATGTAAATTGCAGAAATTACTGTGAAGACCGGGATGCCGCTTTGATAGAAGAAAGTACTAATCATTAATACAATACTCAGAGAATAAATTATCCAAAGGAAAAGTTTTCTTCTTTTAAATTCATATTTAATCGGATAGGTAAGAAAGAAATGTATGAAGAGAGGATTTACTAATGCTCCTCCGATTGCTTTTAAAATTATATAAGAATATACGAGAGCGAAGTTATAGTTAAATGCAAAATTATCCAGCCCCGGTGAGTATGCGAGCGCAAAACAGATTGAAAGTAAAAAGAATATCTGTGAAGTTATTTCTTTTGGCTTAGAATAGCCTACGACAAATCCTATAATAAGAAAACCAAGACTTAATAAAAAAGAAACTATTAGAAGAAGATTAAAAAATTTATATGCCAGGAATGAAACTTTGATAACTTCATTTCCTCTTAAGATTGTATAAATAATTACACTTCCGGTTTCAGCGCTGTTAATTAACCATTGTGCTTCTCTTAAATTCTTAAATTTCTTTCCGTTTATTTCAATTAAGATGTCACCGTCTTTTACCCCCGCTTTATCAGTAACACCACCCGGCACTACCTGAGTAATAAATAAGGAATCAGCTACATTTACTCCTTTATATTCAGTTTCCCACAAACAATCATCATTTGTCATTCTATTAAAAACAGAACTATCGAGAAATGCATATGATGAAATAAGGAAGCATAACAACCCTATGAAAACAAAAAAGTAGCGGAGGTTTTGTTCAGAAAATTTATTTAAGAATTTCATAAGAAATTTATATTCTTAATATACATTGTAATCTTGAAAATGTTACAGTTTTAAAAATCATTAAGTCGTTTTGACAACAAGTAATGTAATATCATCGTTTTGCTCGGCGTTTCCCCTGAAGAGAGCAATATCATCTATGCAATTCTGAGTAATCTCTTTAGTACTCTTTTCTTTAATTTCTTTAAGAATTTTGAAAAGTCTCTCTTGCGAATAAAGTTCTTTCCGTTCGTTAAACGCTTCAGTCAGCCCATCAGTATAGAAAATAAAAGTTTCGTTGGCGTGGAAGCTTAATTCGCTTTCAGTCAGAGTTTCATTAAATATTTTCTCTTTATCCAATCCGATTCCTATGCCTGTATTTGCAATAAAATTAACTTCGTCTTTTTTAATTGAGATTGAAGGATTGTGTCCTGCACGGCAGATTTTTACCTTCTTATTCTTTATATCAAAAATTGCAAGCTCTATTGTCACAAAAGATTTTCTATCGATGCTATCGTAAATAAGATTGTTTACCTCTTTCAGGATTTCTTTTGGAGTATTATAGATTCCCGATGCATATTGAATCATCGCCTGAATTTTTGCCATGTATAATGCAGCAGGAATGCCTTTTCCCGAAACATCTCCTATTACAATTAAATATCTTTCGTCGCCCATTTCAATGCAATCGTAAAAATCACCGCCGATCTCTTTTGCAGGGATTGATATTCCGCTGATATCTAAGCCTTCAATTTTCTTATTTAATTTCGGTAGTAATCCTGCCTGAATTTTTTTAGCTATGGATAACTCTTCGTCAAGTTTCTTCTTTTCAATTTCTTCTCTTAGAAGTCTGGAGTTTTCAAAAGCAACGGAACAATGAGAAGATAAGGTTTCGAGCAAATCGATATCTTCATCGGAGTAAGCCTTGCCTGAATCTTTAGGTCCAAAGTTTAGGGCACCAATCAGGTCATCATCATAGATAAGGGGAACGCAAAGCGCAATTCCTGATTCTGCAATGATTCTCCTATCTGCGTCAGTGAGATTCAAATTTAAAAGCTGAGAGCTGATAAGGAGCTTTGATTTTTTATCCTTGGTAAACAGCTTTAAATAAGTAGTGCTTAAGTTATCATCTTCGTCTATAAATTGTCTGTCCTGAGAATAATTTGTCTCCTGAAGAAGCTTGAAATACGCTAAATCTTTTATAACTATATCCATCCTTTTTACACCCATAGAATTTTTTACAATACGTGCAAAGATTTCAATTATCTGTTTTATGTTAGGAAGGTATTGGATTTCAGTCGTAAATTGTAAAAGTGATTGTCTGTAGTTGTATCTTTCCCTGTATAATTTTTTATCTATATAATCTTTTGCTTTTCTATTGACGATGTCAAATGTAAATGTAATAATAATAACAACAGTTATGGTAAGAATTTGTTTGTTCGTATTGAAGTAAACAGATACGAAGCTGTCGATTAAAAAAACTATGAGGAGATAAAAGCCTACGATAAATCCAGTTACAATACCGAAGACAAGGCTCTTTTTTATAATAAATTCCGTTTCAAGAATTCTGTATTTGAATATTGAATAACCTAATGAAAGCGGAATTGCCAATACTGCAATAGCAGGAATTCTGAATAATGTATTGTAGGGGTTATCCGTTGTATAAATAAATGAGAGCAAGACAAAGTAATAAATGAATCCGAAGCCGCCAA
>JBBRQV010000015.1:0-34714 GCA_038225955.1 Ignavibacteria bacterium
GCAGCTCATCAAAATCTTTTCGCGTTACGTAACCGATGCATAACTTACCATCGTTAAAAAACTCAAGGCTTTCGATGAATCTTCCGATTAATTTTAATTTTTTAAGACTCGTATTACCAAAAACTTTATCATAAATCTCTACCGGGTCTGCGCCTCTTCTGATTAATTCAGCAGCAGTTAAAAAGGTCTTGTCATCAGTTCTGGGAAAACGAAACCCGCCGGTATCAGTCATTATTCCTGTATACAAAAGTGTTGCAATCTTTTCATCTATAGCAGTGCTGTCATTCTCACTATAAAAATCATATAGCAGCTGACAGTTCGCAGGATAATTCGTATCGGAAATAAAATCGGCAAAATCATTTTCATTAATACCTAAGTGATGGTCAATGCAAATTTTCGGCTTAGGGGAATTACGTAAAATATTTTCAAGGGATTTTGTTCTTGCGAATTCATTCGTATCCATCAGGAGAATTAAGTCGCAATTATTAATTATGCCGGAGTTTTCTTCTTCGTTATCGGCGAATACTTTAATGATGCCGGTATCAAGAAATTTAAAATTTTGGGGTGTCGGGGAATGATTTATTACTATAGGATTTTTGCCCTTCTGTTTTAAAAAATAGTACATTGAAAGTACGCTGCCTATTGCATCTCCATCAGGCACTATATGCGTAGTTATTACAATGTTTTGGTACTGATTAATTATTTCGTGAACTCTTTTGAAACTATTCAATATCTAGTAACTTTCTTTTCCCGAAGGAAATTTATTTTCTTTAATATCTTTGCTGTATCTTCGAAAAGCATCCTTCATTTCTTTTCCAAGATGCATGTATCTTCTTACAAATCTCGGCTTGAAATCTTCTATCATGCCAAGCATATCATGCGTAACAAGAACCTGTCCGTCACAATCGGGACCTGCACCGATTCCTATCGTAGGTATCTTCAAAGATTTTGAAATTGCTTTACCTAAACTTGCAGGCACTTTCTCCAATACAATTCCAAAGCATCCTGCTTTTTCCAATAGCAATGCGTCTCTTTTGATTGCATCCGCTTCAGCTTTTTCCACGCCTCGTGTTTTATAGCTTCCGAATTTATTGATTGATTGAGGTGTTAAGCCAAGGTGACCCATAACAGGGATTCCTATTTCAACAATTCTTCTTATCGTCTCAACTAAATATTTTCCGCCTTCCATTTTCACGGCATCGCATCCAGTTTCTTTCATCAGGCGTCCGGCATTTTTAATAGCATTTTCAGGAGTAACCTGATAACTCATGAACGGCATATCGGCAACAACTAATGCATTCTTGACAGCTTTCTTTACCATGTTTGTATGGTAAATAATCTGCTCAAGCGTTACAGGCAAAGTAGTTTCGTTTCCCTGAATAACATTACCGAGAGAGTCTCCTACCAATATCATTTCTATTCCGGCTTCATCGAGAAATTTTGCAGTAAGAAAATCGTATGCAGTAAGCATAGTAATTTTTTCTTTCTTCTTCTTTCTCTCAAGTAATACTTTAGTCGTAATGTGTTTGGCTGCGTCTTTTCCGCTTTGCATTGTAATAGATTTTTTGGGGTTTTTTATTTCTTAGTTTCATTTAAGAGCATATCTGAATATGAACTTTTTATAAATTGATTTTCATCAAGTCCGAAATGGTCAATCATATACTTCATCTGTTTCTTCGCTTTCTCAAGTGAAGAAAAAATAACTTCAAATTCTAAAAACACGCCAAGATTTTTTACTTTATCTAAATGGATTCTTATATTATCATAAATAAAAACTTCTCTTTTCTTTTGCACAACTACTAACTCATCAAAAAGACTATCTAAAATTTCTTTTAACTCGTTCTGGTCTTTTGTGCGAACAAGAAGATATTCTGAAATTCTTTTTGCATCATCTTCAGCTCTGTCGTAAAAAATTAAGCTTCCGAAATTATTGTTAATTATTCTTAATTTAAGACGCGCAGTTTTTACTTTGTAATAATAATCTTTTTGTGCTTCGGCATACTGATTCTGAGATTGGAATTTGCCCCTTAAAGCCAAAGCTTTTTTCTTTACCTGATTATAATTTTCAACGGGGAATTTTATTTCGTAATTTTTTGGCATTATGCTTTTATCTGATGATACCTCTTTTGCTATTAGAAATAAAATTTAAAATATTGGTAATTTCGTTTGTGATTTCTAATTCTTCTTTGATCTTTACAACTGCATCCGATACGTTATACTCCGAACTGTAAATTATATCATACGCTTTTGAAATGCTATCTATTGCATCGGAAGAAAAACCTCTTCTTCTCAGGCCTACTTTATTCAGTCCGATATATCTTGAAGGCTCGCGAGAAACCATTATGTAGGGAGGGACATCTTTTACAACTTTTATGCAGGTGCCTAACATACAGTAATCACCGATTTTCACAAACTGATGTATTCCTGCCAGAGCTCCTACATTCACAAAATTCCCTATCTCAACATGTCCGCCGCAGTTAGCGCTATTTGTTAAGATTACATTATCTCCTATGATATTATCGTGTGCCACATGGGAGAAATTCATTATGTAACAATTTTTTCCGATTACAGTCTTAGAACGGGAACCAACTTTTCCGACTGTTGCCCTGCACAATGTTGCCAGTTCTTTTACAACTGTTCCTTCACCGATTTCACAAGTAGTTTTCTCTCCTTTATATCCAAGGTCGTGAGGCTCAATGCTTATCTGAGCAGATGAATATATTTTGACTCCGTCTGCAATGCGCGCTCCGTTTGCTATATAAACATTGTTTCCGACCTGAACATTATCGCCTATTACAACATCATCTTCAATTACAGTAAAACTTCCTGTCTTAAAATTATTTCCTATTACTGCCTTATCACTTATATCAACGTTCTTCATTTCAGGTTTCTCATCTTTTACTTATCAAGAATAATTCCCTTAGTGCTTTCTTCCGCAAACTTTATTATTGCTTTTACTTCATCAGTGGTAACGTTCTCTTTTAATTTTTTTATTCCGTCAGATACATTCATTCCGCTTTTATAAATTACATCGTATGCTCCGGAAATACTCTTAATTGCTTCCTCTGAAAAGCCTCTTCTTTTTAATCCGATTAGATTCAATCCTTCATATCTCAACGGCTCTCTGCCTGCTGTAATATACGGTGGAACATCTTTTGATACCCTCGACATGAATGCAACGATTGAATGCTGCCCGATTTTTACGAACTGATGAACACCAACCATTCCTCCTATGATAACCCAGTCTTCCACAGTAACATGTCCGCCGAAATTTACGCTATTCGCAATGATAACATTATCGCCAATCATACAATCATGAGCGATGTGTACGTAATTCATAATCAGGCAATTTTTACCGATTACAGTTTTATTGGAGTAAGTTGTTCCTTTGTTCAAAGTAGCATACTCTCTAACTACTGTGCCTTCGCCTATTTCAAGAATTGTGTCTTCGCCATTATATTTTAAATCCTGCGGAACGGTGCTTACTACTGCCCCATGAAAAATTTTAACATCGTTTGCTATTCTTGCGCCATTACCTATGAAAGTATTCGAGCCTATAACAACATTATCTCCGATTACAACATCATCTTCAATAACTGCATAATCTTTTATTGTTACGTTATTACCTATCTTAGCTTTATCACTGACTGAAGCGAATTTCATTAACAGTTATTAGTCTTTTAAAAATTAAAATAATTTTTCAATCTGTACATCATCATCTTTTTCATTGTACTTAGTAAGCATCTCTGCAAGAAGCCCGATGGAAAATAATTGTATACCTACTATAATTAAAAATATTCCGCCAAGAAATAATGGCCTGTCGCTTAAACTTTTGCCTCCAAAATATTTAAGGAATATTAAATACAAACTTATAAGAAAACCTAAGCCCGAGCTTATCAACCCTAAGCCTCCAAAGAAATGCAAAGGCTTTTTCATAAATCTGTGCGTGAAAGTCAAAGTAAGAACATCAAAGAATCCGCTTAAAAACCTTCCCGGACCAAACTTTGTCTTACCATGCTTGCGCGCATGATGCTTTACAACTTTCTCTGTAACTTTAAATCCCGATAAGTGAGCGATTGCAGGAATGTACCTGTGCATCTCGCCGTAAACTCTTACAGATTTCACAACTTCCCTTCTGTATGCCTTCAGTCCGCAGTTAAAATCGTGAAGACGGATACCTGAAAGTTTTGATGTAACATAATTAAAAAATCTTGATGTATATTTTTTTATGAACGGGTCGTAGCGTACCTTTTTCCATCCTGAAACTAAATCGTAGCCTGAGTTAATTACGTTTATCAGTTCGGGAATTTCATTAGGGTCATCCTGTAAGTCAGCATCCATTGTGATTACAATACTGCCCTTTACCGCTCTGAATCCTTTTGCCAGCGCTGCCGATTTTCCGTAATTTCTCCTGAACTTAATACAATGGATTTTTGGATTCTTCCTATGAAGATTTCTTATTACTTCAAAAGATTTATCCGTGCTGCCGTCATCAACAAAAATAATTTCAAAGTTATAATTTATTGTTGTGAAGATGTTTTCAATTTTGGCAGTAAGCTCCTGCAGAGATTCTTCTTCATTAAGCAGCGGTATAACAATAGAAACTAACGGAAAATTATTTGCCGGCTTTCTTTCTCTTTCCTGAGTTGGTTCTCTTTTAGGCTGAGTCGGAATTTCAGGCGAATCTGTTTTAGGTTGACTTGCGTTTTGGGGTTTAGGCCTATTGTAGTGTCTTCTGTGTCTGTTGTCGTTTGACGGATTATTTGGTTTATTATTTGTCAAATTGCTTTTTTGTAACTTCATTTACTTGTTTGTTCCCTACTCTAATCTACTCTGTATTTTGAATTAATTTATTAGTTTTATAAAGCCTTAAAAATAACCTTATTTAGAGTTAAATACAATTGAATAAGGGGGTTGCGTTTATGGAGATTCAATATTTTTGGATTAATTTTCCCTATTTATGGCAATGAGGGATGTGCCGCTCCGTCCCGATTTCATCGGGACTTGTGAAAGCAAAGAAGAATTACCATTCTTCTTTGTTTTCACAACCGAACCTGCGGTTCGGGGAGCGGCATTTTCACAAATTTTGAATTACAAATTTGTTTGATCTGACAGGATTAAAACCTGTAAGGTCTTATTATAATTTCAAACCATTGAAATTGTTTTTAAAAGCAAATTAAGGTATTTTTCAAAAATTATTTTCAAATCATATTATTCAATATTTCACAATGAAAAATTTTGCAAAATTTTCTATAGTTGCGGTATTTATTGCAATAGGGTTTACATTGTACTCCTGCAATAAAAGCGGAACCGGAAATGAAATTCTAATCGGCCAGTTTGCATCCCTTTCGGGCAGTGAAGCAACATTCGGTATTTCATCCGATAACGGATTGAAGTTAGCAGTTGAAGAAATAAATAAATCCGGCGGCTTACTCGGAAAACAAGTAAAATTAGTTACAGAAGATAATCAGGGGAAACCTCAGGAAACACAAACAGTAGTTCAGAAATTAATTAACAGAGATAAAGTAGTTGCTATCATAGGTGAAGTTGCTTCTTCAAGAAGTAAAGCCGGCGCACCTATCTGCCAGCAGAATAAAATTCCTATGATTTCACCTGCATCTACAAATCCCGAAGTTACTGCTATCGGCGATTATATTTTCAGAGTGTGTTTCATTGACCCGTTTCAGGCAACCGTAATGAGTAAGTTTGCACTGAACTCAATGAAAGTAAAAAAAATTGCAATGTTAGTTGACCAGAAGAATGCTTACTCAACAGGACTTGCAGAAAATTTCAGAAAAATTTTCACAGGTATGGGCGGAGAAATAATTGAAGAGCAAAAATATTCAGCAGGCGATAAAGATTTCAAAGCACAGTTAACAAGTATTAAAGCAAAAAACCCTGAAGCAATTTTCATTCCCGGATATTATACAGATGTTAACTTAATTTCAATTCAGGCAAGAGAAATCGGCTTAACAATTCCACTTTTCGGAAGTGACGGATGGGAATCTGAAAAGCTTACTGAAGGAAAAGCAAAAGATGCTCTTGAAGGATGTTTCTTTTCAACACACGTTTCTACAGAGGACCCAAATCCAAAAATTCAGGACTTTATAAAAAAATACAAAGAGAAATATAAATCAGAACCCGATGCAATGAGCTTCTTAGCTTATGATGCAGGAATGATGCTGTTCGACGCAATTAAAAAAGCTAACTCAACAGAAGGCTAAAAAATTAAGAACGAACTTGCAAAGGAAAAAGATTTTCCGGGTGTAACAGGAAATATTACAATGAACGAAATGAGAAACGCAGTAAAACCTGCCGTAGTTCTTGAAATCAAAGACGGAAAGTTTAAATATAAAGAAACCATCGCACCATAATGTCAGAGTTTATTCAACAAGTAATCAACGGTCTTTCTCTCGGAGCAATCTATGCATTGATTGCTCTGGGATATACAATGGTATATGGAATTTTAAAGTTTATTAATTTCGCCCATGGTGAAATTTTTATGCTTGGAGCATTCAGCGGATTCTATATTGCAAGAATGATGGGACTTCACGAAAGCTCTATTGTAGGGGCTTTAGTTGTTCTGCTCTTATCAATGTCAGTCTGTGCAGTCATTGGAGTTACAATTGAAAAACTCGCATACAAACCATTGCGCTCTGCATCAAAATTAACTGTACTTATAACTGCAATTGGTGTATCTTTATTTTTGCAGTATACAGGCCAGTTAGTATTCGGTGCTGACCCGAAATCATTCCCGACAATTTTAGACAATGTAAATTTTAAAATCGGCGGAGCAAATATCGGCTCAAACCAAATCGTTGTAATTGTTTCTTCCCTATTATTGATGCTTGGTTTAAAACAAGTTGTGCAAAAGACTAAAATCGGAACGGCAATCAGAGCAGTATCAAATAATCTTACAGCTGCATCTTTAATGGGAATAAACATTAACAACGTTATCTCGTTTACGTTTGTTCTTGGCTCAGGTCTTGCAGCAGCAGCAGGTATTTTATACAGCATTAATTATCCAAGCATTGACCCTCTTATGGGTATATTACCCGGCTTGAAAGCTTTTATTGCCGCAGTACTTGGTGGTATAGGTAATTTTCCCGGAGCAGTGTTAGGTGGACTTGTGATTGGATTGGTTGAGACTTTCACTGTAGGATATCTATCTCCTACATACAGAGATGCAATTGCGTTCGCAATTCTTATTATAATTCTTCTAGTAAAACCTACAGGCTTGCTCGGTAAAAAAGAAGTAGAGAAAGTATAATTTTATTTTTAAGTATAAACAAAAAAGGCAGAGAAAACTTCTCTGCCTTTTGTTTTAAAACTTACCTATAAATATCTTTTCTATTTCCAATTTTAATTACTAAAATCAAAAGTTTCTTATCTTCTATATCATAAATAATTCTGTAATCACCAGCTCTGACTCTATATGAATTCGAATTTACTAATTTTTTGCAATTGCTCGGTCTCGGGTCAAATTGTAATTTTTCTATCTCAACTACTATCTTTTTCAAAGCAACAGAAGAAATTTTCTTTAGGTCTTTTCTTGCCGAAGGAGTAAACTCTATTAGATAACTCATAGATTTAAAGACTTCTTTACTTCCGCAAGACTATAAGTTTTTTTAGTTTTCTCTAATATTTTCCTTGCTTCAAGAGCATCTATTTTATCTTCATATTCTTCCAGTAATTTCTCATAACTATCAACCAGCTTTTTAATTCTGCTGAATTGATTATTATTTAGAAAAACTCCGTTTGCTTTCCCTTTATCATTTATTACGAGACTAACATCATTAAGAATTTTTAATCCTCTATGCTGCTCTAAGCTCTTTGAACGACCATGTGAAATATTCATTTTTTTTGCTTCCATAATATAATTTAATATTTTCATTTTTTATAATAAATAGTATCTTTAATCATTAATTAATTTTTACCTTCCCAGCAGCACATCAACTGATTTCTCCAATTGCTGGTCTCTTCCTTTTGCCACTAAATCATATTGATTGAATACCATATAGTCAGGTTCAAGCTGAGTATTTTCTGTAAACGTTCCGTTCGCTATTCTATAGCCGACTTCCGGAATACCGAATACAAGCGATGGATTCTGCAGTGTCTCCCACCATACTGACGTTCCCGTTCCCGGTACAGGCATGCCTATTGTTTTCCCTATGCCAAGCTCTTTATAAGCAACGGGAAATAAATGCGCATCGGAATAATTTCCTTCGTTCATTATTACAGCCGATGGCTTAATCCATCTTGAGTAAGGGATGTATCCGATTCGCTGCCCTCTTGGAATAATATCAAAATATTTTTTACCGCTTAAAAATATTGCAAGTTGGTCGTGAAGATTTCCACCGCCGTTGAATCGCGTATCTACAACCAATCCTTCTTTACCCTGATATTCTCCCAGTACTTTATCAAATACTGCACGGAAGCTTGGGTCGTTCATTCCTCTTACGTGAACATAACCAAGTCTGCCGTTTGATAAGCTGTCAGTTAATTTTTGTTCCATCTTTACCCATCTCTTATATAACAATTCAGACTGCTCTCCCCATGAAATCGGCTTTACTGTTTCGTCCCATCTGTCACCGGATATTTCATTATACAAGCTTAATAAAGTATACTTCCCTGCTTTTCTGTTAAGCAGTTTATCAAGAGTATTATCATTTGTAATTTCCACTCCGTCAATTTTTTCAATTATTGTACCGCCTTTTATTCTTGTTGATGCGCTTTGCAGCGGACCTCTTTCAATCACTTCAATAATTTTCATTCCTTTGCCTTCATAGCTCTGGTCGTAAAATACACCAAGCTCAGCCGTCTGGTCGCCGTTATTATTTCTTGGATTATATCTGCATCCCGTATGCGATGCATTCAACTCACCAAGCATTTCAGAGCACATCTCTGCAAAGTCCTTATCGTTATTTATGTACGGTAAAAATTTCTCATACACTTTTTTATAATAATCCCATTTCACACCGTGTAAGTCAGTCTTATAAAATTTCTTTACAACTTGCCTCCAGATATGTTCAAAAATATATTGTCTTTCCGATTGCCCGCTAAGATTCATTTCGGCGTTAAATCCTAAACGCTTCACTTCGCCTGATTCTATGCTTACTCTTGAAATATTTCCATCGCCGATTACATATAAAAATTTACCTTCCTTATCCATTGAAATACCCCCTCCGCCGCTTCCAAGCCTTGCAAGAGTTTTCGTTTCATTCTCTCTTATTTTTCTCATCCATAAATCATATCCGCCTTCAAACTTTGTAAGATAGTATAATTTCTCCCCGTCTGGTGAGACTACTGCATCCGATATCTCCGAAGAAAAATTCGTAAGTCTTACTTTTCTATCATCAATGTTTTCAATATCGAACTTCATCGGCTCTTCTTTGACTTCTTCTTTATTTTTTTCTATTTCTTTCTTTTCTTTTTCTTCTTTTTCTTTTAATAGCTGATACTCTTCTTTGTTTAATTTAAATTTATCAAAATCTTCCTGATTAAAAAACATTCCGTATACATCTATCTGTGCGTCACGGTTCGAAGCACTCTTCAACCCATTTTCACTAGAGTAATACATCAGCATCTTGCCGCCCATCATAAATTTTTCGCCCCAGTTTCCGTAACCTGAGTGTGTCAGTTGTTTTATCGGCTGCTTCCCGCTTACATCTGCCAGCCCGATTTGCGATTCCCATTGGTTAGCATCAAGAAAATCCAGTACAAGATATTTGCTATCTGGTGACCAGTCAAACCACTGGTCGCCATCAGAGTACGAATAATTTTTATCCGCAGCTTGAATGTTTCTTATTTCCTTGCTCTCAAGATTTACAATATTTACAGCCGTTCTTTCTTCAAGGTATGCAACTTCCTTTCCATCGGGAGAATATTTCGGGAAGAACGATTCCTTTCCGTTATTTACAATTGCATCTTCTTTTAAAGTTGTAGAATTAAAAAAGTAACTCTCATCAGATCTTGCAAGCGAAGTCTGATAAATTCCCCATATGCTGTCACGCTCCGATGCATAAATAATACTTCTTCCATCAGGTGAGAAGCTTACGCTGCGCTCCTGTCCGGGAGTGTTTGTAATTCGCTTTGTCAATCCGCTCTCAACCGATGCAACAAAAACTTCACCGCGCACAACGAATGCAAACTCTTTTCCATTGGGAGAAGGGTCCATTTCAGTTGCGCCGTTGTTAAAGCTTATCATCGTTTCATTATTCGATTTCTCTTCAAGGTTTACTCGTATGCTAACTTCACTTGGCTGTCCGCCTTCTCTCATTGTATATGTTTTTCCGTCGTTAGAAAAACAAAGAGTACCATCTTTTGAAATCGTTAAGAATCTTACAGGATTATTTTCAAAAGAAGTCAGCTGAGTTGTATTAGAAGGGTTTCTGAAATCCATTTTCCAGACGTTCATAGTTCCGCTTCTCTCGCTTAAATAATAAACAGTATTTTCATCGGGAGAGAAAACAGGATTCCTATCTTCACCTGCAAAGTCGGTTAGCTTTGTAAACGATTCGTTTGTTTTATCATAACACCAGACATCTCTTGCAAAGGATGATGTGTGATGTTTTCTCCATTTATCTTCGTAGCCTTTTCTATCATGGAATAAAATTCTATTACCCGATTTATCCATTACAGCATCATCGCATGCAGCAGATAAAACCTGCTTCACAGGTCCGCCATCGACTGACACACTGTACAGTTCAGGCAATGCTCCTGTCGGAAAACTTGTCGATGTATTCAAATCCATTCGTACTCCCGTGAAAATCACATTCTTTCCGTCAGGGGTAAACGCAGACGGATACTCGCCGTTGGAGTAGTACGTCAGGCGTTTTGCCTCTCCGCCATAAGCAGAAATAATATATATATCAAAGTTACCGCTGCGGTCAGATGCGAATGCAATCTTGCTTCCATCAGGCGACCATACCGGCATAAAATCGTATGCCTCATGAATTGTTAATGGCGATGCGCTGCCTCCCGATACAGGCACAGTAAAAATATCACCTTTGTACTCAAAAGCAATTGTCTGCCCATCGGGGGATATGGCAGGGTAACGCGTCCAAAGTACTGACTGGGCAAAGCTATATGTACAGCATAACAGAAATAAAGCTGTAAAGAGTTTTTTCATTTGGTGGTTTGAGTTTGAGAGTAAAAATGATAAGTTTTAATACGAAAAAAAAGAGAAAAGGTTGTTACTTAATTCAGAATTTAAAATTCAGAATTTAGAATTGTTTTGAGTGTAATATAAAAACGTAACCATTTTGAATTTGCATTCTGCATTCTGAATTCTGAATTCTGAATTCTGAATTTTACGCGATGTTTTCAAAAATAAATTTCAACAATTCGGGCTTGCCGGCTTTATTCAGTGAGGAGGTTTCCATTACAATCGGAAGTTCATCCCAAAAAGTGAGAAGTTCTGTTTTGAATGCTTCTATATTTTTTTGAATCTTTGAATCTTTTTCTTTATCCGTTTTTGTAAAGACTATTACAATCGGAATTCCCTTCTCGCCTGTCTTGTTTATAAATTCAATATCGATTTTCTGCGGAGGAATGCGGGAGTCAATCAACACAAATAAATACACAAGGTTTTCGCGCTTGGTGATATACTCCCATAAGCTTCTTTCCCAGCCCTCACGCATTTTTTGCGAGCGCGATGCATAGCCGTATCCGGGCAAATCAACAAGGTAAAAGCTCTTGGAATTTTTTTCTTTATTATCTTTATTGATGAGAAAATGATTTATCGTTATGGTCTTTCCGGGTTTCGATGATGTCTTCGTAAGATTTTGATTATTGCAAATCATATTTATCAGTGACGATTTCCCAACGTTCGATCTTCCAATGAAAGCAAACTCGGGAATGAGCGGCTCAGGGCATTGCTCAAGCTTTACAGAACTTTTGATATATTCGGTGGATAGGATTCTCATATACTTTCAATTTAACTGGTTTGAATTAAAAGTTATATGTAATTAACACCGCTTGTCATTCCCGTACCGCATCAAGTGCGGCATAAACTCCGGTGGGAATCCAATACGGAAAATTTATAATGCTTGTCAGGTTTTGCGCTGTTACTTAAGCAATATCATTTTCTTTGTCTCAGAAAATTTATCTGTTTCGAGTTTGTAGAAATAAATTCCGCTCGGGAGATTCACTGCATTAAAATTATATCTGTATATACCCGCTGTTAAATTTTCATTCGCAAGATTTGAAACTTCAGTTCCTTTTGTATCAAATACTTTTAATGTTATAAAAGATTTTTCAGTCAGTGAAAATTCTATACTTGTACTCGGATTAAACGGATTAGGATAATTTTGTGATAAAGAATATTTAGAAGGAATTTCATTGGAGATTATATTTACACCTGTTGGTATTAATTGAGAATATTTTACGGTGGCATAATCCATATATACATTTCCTGCAGAGCTATCTGATATACCTACAACATAAACATTACCCGACCCGTCGATTTTCATATCTGTCGGCTTATCGCTTCCGTTAGCTGCATTAAATCTCATAGACCATTGCTGAACTCCTGAAGAATTATACTTTATTGTCATAAAATCCGTACTTGTTAATGTTGTAGACCCGCTGCCTGCAATGTAAATATTATCATCAGAATCCAACCTCAGTGCTACCGGGTCTTTTCCCAAAGTATCACGATTAAGCCATTGCTGAACTCCCGCAGAATTATATTTAATAGTGGTAAATTTCAAACTTGTGGGGGCAAGATAGCTATTGCCCGTTACAATTATATTTCCGGATAAATCAAGTTTTACAAACAACGCATCATCGAGAGTGCTTCCCGATGCGCCGTATGTATTTGCCCATTGCTGAACTCCGCTTGAATTATATTTTATAATTAGATAATTATGGTCAGTGCTCGAAACATTCACACTGCCTGCTACATACACATTGCCTGAAGCATCTAACGCTATAGAATTACCGATACTTTTAACAGAATATTTCGCTGCCCATTGAAGAATTCCTGCAGAGTTATACTTTAAAGTCCTGCATGAGTCATTTGTAGAGCCTCCGGTAAGGTAAACGTTTCCGGCTGCATCGAGAATAATTGCATTTACTCCATAAGCATAAGGAATTGCCCACTGCTGCACGCCGTCTTTATTATATTTTACAGTATGAGAACCTGTTACATAAACATTCGCTGAATCATCCAATACCATGGCTTTGGGTATGCCTACTGAAGTTGTACCGTAGTATGAAACCCATTGCTGTACTCCGCTTGTATTATATTTCAAGGTTGCATAGATTATACCTACTCCCGTCTTCTGAAAATTTGCTGTAACATAAACATTTCCTACAGCATCGCATGCTATTACTCTTCCTTCTACAGTACTTGAAACTCCCGTAAATGTTGCCGCCCATTGCTGAACACCTGAGCTGTTATATTTCACAGTTGACATTCCCCAGACATCCGGAGAAATAACTTGCCCGCCTCCCGTTATATATACATTTCCAACTGCATCGTAAGCAACTGACCTTACAAAATCATCACTATGCGCAGGACCATTAAATCTTGCCATCCAGTCCTGATGAACCTGAGCATTTAATAAAGTAAAAGGGAATACAAGGAAAAGAATTATTACTATTAAACTCTTCATAAACAGTTTTATTAAAGTTTTATTGATTAATATAAATTAAACCATTTGCTTTACAATTGCAAACGATTGTATGTAGAAATTGTGAAGTAATTCTCCCTATTAGTACTAATAGGTAATAACAGTTTGAAAAAAGATTATTTCTTTAATATATTTACAGAGGAATTTATCACGGATAATTTGTTCTTATTTCGCAGAAGAATCCGACCTTTTTCCGACTATTTTGAGTTTAGAATTCAGACTAAAGATTGCAGATTTAGAAAATCCGACTATTTTCCGACCTCACTTCAATTAGCAATTAGCAATGAACAATTAACAGAAATCCGACTATATTCCGTCGGTTCTGTAATCTGACTTCAGAAAAATCCGACCATTTTCCGACCATTCTGAATTTTAAATTCTAAATTTTAAATTCTAAATTGATGTCCTAACTTTTAAAGTATTTCTCTCGTTCATACGTCTATACTAATAAGAATGAAAAACAGCTCCAAAGATGCAGATTCTGAAACTGATATGGATACTATAGCTCTTGGTCAGGACCCCGCCATAGCGGGACAGAGAACCAACGACGGCGTATTTGTCTTGGCTCAAAACGCAGAAATTGACGAAACGGTAAAGACTGAACGGACTAAGCTGCTATCATTTATTAAAAGCAAAGTTCCTGCCGGCGAAGAGGCAGAGGACATTCTGCAGGATGTTTTCTTCGAACTTATTGAAAGCCGGCGGCTTATGAAGCCTATAGAAAAACTGGCATCGTGGCTCTATACTGTTGCGCGGAATAAAATAAACGATCTTTATAGAAAGAAGAAGCCGGTTTCACTTGAAGATGAGTTCAGTTTTCTCAGTGGAGAGGAAGGACTTATGCTTGACGATGTTCTGCCCTCGATGGATGGCTCGCCCGATGACGAAATGCTTCGTGTTGCAATGATTGACTTAATGGGAGAAGCGCTTGAAGAATTGCCGGAGAATCAACGGATGGCATTTGTAATGCACGAGCTTGAAGGCAAGAGCCTGAATGAAATCGCAGAGGAAATGAACGCTCCACTGAAGACGGTGATTTCCCGTAAAAGATATGCAGTGCTGCATCTGCGAGAGAGGCTTCAATTATTATACACAGAATTATTTAGCAATTAGTAATTATCAATTAACAAAAAAGAAGTAATAAAAATAAAATTAAGGTATAAATTATATAAATATTATGAGAAGAGGATTTTGGTTCTTCAGGGCAATTAAGTTTATAATATTCGTCGTACTGTTCTTATCAATTGGCGGATTTATAGTGATGCAATTATGGAACTCGCTTATACCGCTGCTGTTTCACGGACCCGAGCTGACTTTCTGGCAGACAATAGGACTGCTGATACTTTGTAAAATTTTGTTCGGAGGATTTGGCAGAAGCAGATGGAAAGGCAGAGATGATAAAGGATGGCGCGGAATGAGATATGAAAAACGCTGCGATGAGTGGAAAGAAAAAATGAAGGATAAAATGGAAGGAATGAGCGAGGAAGACCGCGAGAAATTCAAAGAAAAATTCGGTAAGAAGTTTAACTTCACAGTTAATTTATAAATCTACTCCGTCCGGGCTATGGGTTGAGGCGGAGGATTTTACTTCACAACAAAATCGTAATGTCTTTAACAAATTTAAAAACACTTAATAATACAGAAATGACGGGCTTGGAAGTTCAAACTGTTTTAGTTTTTAAAACGAATATTCAAAATGAATATCAGAAATCTTATGTACAGATAATTATGAATTCTGCATATGGAATACACGATTGCACAGTTGATCTAAATGACGTTGATAAAGTTCTTCGTGTAGAGATTGAGGAAAAAGATACTGAGAATAAAGACATTGATGAGAATTATGTGATTGAAAAAATGAACTCGCTTGGGTTTATGTGTAAGACTTTGGAAGACTGACTTTACATTCCCAGGGAGGACCCCCGCATCAAGTACAGGGCAAGCCGTTGGGAATGAGAGGTTGTTTTAGTATTGTAATTTTTGTTTTACTTCGGGTAATGCTTTGCGATTCTCCAGCATTTGTCTATGCTTTTCCAATTCAACCGGCTTGTGAACATTCTTAGTTGATGCAGGAAATTTTTCTATTTTATCAGAGGGACGAATTGGTCTTCTGGTAAATCCGCCGCCGCAGTTAGGGCATATATTTTTCAAAAGCTCGTTAGCGCATTTATCACAAAAGGTGCACTCAAACGAACATATCATTGCATTATCGGCATCATAAGGAAGCGCTTTATTGCAGTTCTCGCAGTTAGGTCTTAGTTCAAGCATAATTTTTATTAGTAGTTATATTTAGATAGGTTAAATGCTTTGCTTTAAATAGCCAAATGCATTTCCTCTTCCGATAGAATTACTCTTTCTTTAATCTCAGAGAAATATCCTGAAGCGAAGTCCATGCTTCGAGAAGCTCAGGCAGAGTTTCAGAAGCTGTTACGAAAGTCCATAGGTAAGCTACGATAGAAAAAAGCTCTCCGGCAGAGAAATCATCAAGGTCAATAGAGATATAAATAACGGATACAAAGATGGCAAGTAATACAACGCGCATAAGTCCAAAGTTAAGCGCACCCCAGTTAGAAATTTTTATCTGCGGCTTTGCTAAATCTGAATAATACTGCTCAACATGTTTAGGATCTCTTTTTGAAATTATATCAACTACATCTTCATACTTATCGTGATACTCTTTCTGATGAACAGATACTTTTTCTACATAGAATCTGTTTATGAAATATAGCGGTACAATTATAACTGCGCAGGTAAGCGAAATGCGCCAGTCAAATAAATACATCGCTATAACAGCACCGAAGATTGCAACCATGTGGTCAACAATTTCAGGCATTCTGTATTGAAGAAATGCCACGTACTGATATGAAAGTTCGGCGCGTGCAGCTGTCCGTGAGACTGAAAGATTTTTTTCAAGAGAGTTCTGCGAAACGTATGTAGCAATTTTTGTAAAGATACTGGTAAAGAGCTTCGTATCATAAACACGACGATATGCTCCCACCGATGAATTGATAACAAACAATCCAACCCATGCGAAGATTGGCCAGAACGTATTGATATTGGAATCAACGTATGCTTTATCGATTAAATCATCGATTACTTTTCCGAGAAGGAATGGTTCTATAATCCATGCAAGATTTTCAATTATAACGAGGATAACTGCAAATGAAATCTTAGCTCTATACTTTTTAAATAACTCTCTTAAATGCATCTTATTTACTTATACTGCTCTTTCGTGTTTACGTTTCATAAAACCTAAAATAAATAAAATCAGCGAAATTGTAGATGTTACTGCCATAATTATAACATAGGTATTGTTTCTTTTGATTCCTACAATGAAAAATGCAATAGCTGCAAGCAGAGTCAGTACAACTCCGATATGCGCAGTAATATGATTTTCGTTTTTCGTTGGGAAGGAAAGTATTATTAATAATATTCCTATACCGACTCCGATGAATGCAGTAGGGCTTCTATGGTCAGGCTCTGCCATTAGATAAGGGACAAGGCTTAAGAGCAATAAAATCAGCCCGTTAAGAAGCATATTCAGGTATTCTTTCATCTTGATAAATTTGATTTGGATAATATTCCAATATTTGACCGATTTTTCAATTCAATAATTTTTGTCAGTTTCAGAATATGTATTGACAGATTGAGTTAATTTCCTTAATTTGTAAGGTAAATTAATTAAAATTCCTTATTTTATTAGGTTTGACTACTACAAAAATTAACGAAGATATAAAACTCGATGCGATTGACTACTCCATTCTTGCTGAATTACAAAAGAATGCGCACATAAAAAGGAACGAACTTGCCGAAATTATAGGCTTATCTTTACCATCTACAATAGATAGAATATATAAGCTTGAAAATCACGGCTACATTAATTCGTATACGGCAGTTCTCAATCATAAAAAACTTCACTTCGATATTACCGGATTTATTTTTGTTGTAAGTGAATCTTCAAAGCACTATACAAATTTTATCGAGCACTGCAACAACACAAAAGAAATTCTTGAATGCCACTCAATCACAGGTGAAGGTTCTCATGTTTTAAAAATCAGAACTGAAAATACCACTACATTAGAAAAACTTCTATCAAAAATTCAATCGTGGCAGGGTGTGAAATCCACCCGTACAAGTATTGTGCTAAGCACATTAAAGGAAACACTTAACTTAGACATTCATTATAAAAATGGAACAAAGAACTAACATAAAATTAATTTTAAAAAATCTAATAAAATAACCTCATGGCATCAGCAGAGCAACACAAAGAAAAGCTAGCGAAGATAAGCGATGTCTTCAAGCTTATTAAAGACAAAGAAATCAAAATGATTGATTTCAGATTTACCGATATGGTCGGTGGATGGCAGCACTTTTCAGTGCCGACTCACAGATTGACAGAAGAAAGTTTTTATGAAGGATTCGGATTTGACGGTTCATCTATCAGAGGATGGAAACAGATAAATGAATCAGATATGCTTTGCATGCCTGACCCTTCAACAGCTAATGTTGACCCGTTCATTAAAGTACCAACAGTAAGTATGATCTGCGATATCTTCGACCCTATATCAAAAGAGTACTATGATATGGATCCAAGATATGTTTGTAAGAAGGCTTTGGAATATTTAAAATCAACAGGAATTGCCGACCAGGTTTATTTCGGACCTGAAGCAGAATTTTTTATCTTAGACCACGTAGCATACAACGTTAACGAATACTCAAGCTGGTATAAAATTGATTCCGTAGAAGGATTCTGGAATTCAGGCTCTGAATCAGAAGCAAACCTTGGACATAAAATCAGAATTAAAGAAGGTTACTTCCCTGTTCCTCCGGCAGATTCTACAAATGATTTAAGAAATGAAATGGTTGTCAACTTAATGAACGCAGGCATCGATGTTGAAACTCAGCATCACGAAGTTGCAACTGCGGGACAAGCTGAAATCGATTTCAAATATTGCCCGATGTTAAAATGTGCAGATGATTTACAAATGTTCAAATATGTTGTAAAGAATACTGCTAAGGCAGCAGGCAAGACTGCTACATTTATGCCTAAGCCAATCTTCGGTGATAACGGAAGTGGTATGCATACACACATCAGCTTATGGAAAGAGGGTAAGCCGCTTTTCGCAGGTGATAAATATGCAGGACTTAGTGAAATGGCATTACATTTCATAGGAGGATTATTGAAACACGCTCCTGCCTTACTTGCAATTACAAACCCTACAACAAATTCATATAAGAGATTAGTACCGGGCTACGAAGCACCAGTAAATCTTGTTTACTCTATGAGAAACAGAAGCGCAGCCATCAGAATCCCTATGTACTCGGATAATCCGAAAGCAAAGAGAGTTGAATTTAGATGCCCGGATGGTTCAGCAAATCCTTACCTTGCATTCAGTGCATTGCTACTTGCCGGTATTGATGGTATAGTAAACAAAATTGATCCGGGTACTCCGATGGATAGAGACGTCTATCACTTGAATGCAACTGAAGCAGCAAAAATAAATCATGCTCCAGAATCATTAAGAAACGCTTTACAAAATTTAGCCAAAGACCACGACTTCTTAAAACAAGGGAATGTATTTACACAGGATTTTATTGATACATGGATTGATTACAAGATGACCAGAGAGGTAAAGGAAGTGCAGTTAAGACCTCATCCATACGAATTCCATTTATACTACGAAGTATAATATTTATTTATAATTTATAAGCTTTACAAAAACCCGGGGAGATTTATTTTTCTTCGGGTTTTTTGATTGCCAAAATTTCTTCGGGAACTTATTTTCATTGGGAAAGTATCAAATGAAAAAAAGAGATGAAAAACTCCAGAATACTTTTCATACTATTATTCTTATTTACACTCCCTTTTTACTCCTGCGGAAAGTTTACAGATAAGACCGCAATCATTAATCAAGAACCAAATACTCAAGACACTAAAACTTCCCAGCCCTTCATTCAAGATGAAAGTCGTATGGATAAAGGTGGTATAACTAAATCCAAAGACAGCAAAATTAAATTTGTTTCCGATGTCCCTGATGTTGTAAACAGAATGATTATCAAGACCGGCACAATGAATCTTGAAACTGAAAAATATGATGAGTCTATAAATCAGATAAATTCTTATGTAAAGAATGCAGGAGGATTTATTACTAACTCAAATTCTTCTGTGAATGCTTCAGGCAAAAAACAAGGAGCAGTTACTATAAGAATTACCTCTGATAAATACGATGCGATGGTAAAAGATATGGGCAACTTTGGAAAAGTTTTGAACTCACAGATAAATGGCAATGATGTAACATCTGAATATATAGATTTACAAGCAAGAATGAACACGCAGACTGAACTTGAAAAAAGATTACTAACTCTTCTGAGTGAAAAAACTGCAAAGCTTGTTGACGTTGTGGAAGTTGAAGAAAAACTCTCGTCTGTAAGAGAAGAAATAGAGAAGACTCAGGGAAGATTAAAATATTTAAAGAATCAAACCGACTTCTCAACTCTTACAATTTCTGTTTACGAACCATCGCTCATGACTACATCCAGCGGCGGCGGATTCTTCTATGAAATAGAAAGAGGCTTCAGCAAAGGGCTGAAAGGATTCACTGAAATTCTTTCAGGTATGATTACGTTCTTTATTGCTTTGTTACCAATTATAATTTTATTATTAGTTCTTGCCTATGGTACACTTTTGATTTACAAAAAATCCAGAGCAAGAAAACTTAAAACAGCTTAAACAAACTTTCTTTATTCCCTTCATAATCCTTCCTGAGTATTGCACCCGTTTGAGAGCGGAAAACTCAGGAAGGCATTTTTTTTAAACACAATTCATACCCTACAAATTAATACCTTTTATTTTTATGGTAATTCTGTTAGGTTGTTCCATGAGCTTGAAAGATATAAAAGGAAGAGGCACTGCCTTAAATCCCAATAACCGTTTCATAGATATAAAACTTGAAATCCTGGATGAATACCTTGAGTACACAAGGGATGAAGAGTTAAGACCGGAAACACAATTCATAAACGATAATTCAAAAAGCATACTCTCTAAGAACGACAGTCCCGATTTAGCATTTACTTATAGTATAAATCCTTATCGAGGATGTGAGCATGGCTGTATTTACTGCTATGCAAGGCCGACTCATGAGTACCTTGGGTTTTCATCCGGGTTAGATTTTGAAACAAAGATAATGATTAAAAAAGATGCGCCGGCCTTGCTAGAAAAAGGATTTCAAAGCAAGAGTTATGTACCACAGGTAATAATGCTCTCCGGCAATACAGATTGTTACCAGCCTGTTGAACGAAAATTGCAAATTACCAGAAGACTTCTTGAAGTTTTTTTAAAATATAAAAATCCCGTTGCCATTATAACAAAAAATTCTTTAATTGAGAGAGACCTTGATATTCTTACTGAATTAAACGAACTAAAATTAGTTGGAGTAACTATTTCAATTCCCACGTTGAGTAAAGAAATTGCTTCTGTAATGGAACCGAGAACATCGACTCCCTCACGCAGATTAAAAACTGTTGAGAATTTATCCAAAGCAGGAATATTTGTAAATGTAAACGTTGCTCCCGTTGTTCCGGGCCTGACTGATGATACAATTCCTTATGTATTAAAATCAGTTGCAGAAGCCGGAGCAAAAAGCGCTGCGAGAGTTATACTTCGACTCCCGTGGCAGAACAAGGAATTATTCGTAAACTGGGTTCACAAAAATTTTCCGGATAGAGCGAATAAAATACTGAATCGTATAAAAAGCTTAAGAGAGGGTGAGTTATATAATGCTGACTGGGGCAAACGTATGCGCGGCGAAGGCGAATGGACAGAAACTGTTGCGCAGATTTTCAGAATACATTGTGAAAAAAATAATCTTAATAAAGAAAGGCGGGGTTTAAGAACTGATTTATTTAATAGAAATCCCGAACAGGAAAAATTGTTTTAGTAAGTAATGCTCATTATATCAATATACTGAGCAAGGATTACGAGCTGGCACTCATAAAAGAAGTAAGATAATATTGCGAAGATAACAAAGAGAATTGAAACGTGCTTTAATTTATCTGAGAGAATTACAGTAATAGCTACCGCTAATATAATACTGGAGCCGATTAAGTACCCCGAAAGTATTTTAATTTCTCCGTGGAAATACATCGTGGCAAAATAGAATTCATACCAGATAAGCGCGGCAATAACAAACCAGCAAATAACTATGAGTATCAAGTTATTCACCATCGGAATATTGTACGTGACTATCTTTAGTTCAAATAAAATCTTATATACGAAAATCAAAAAAATACTTATAAGGCAAATAAGCACAATTACTGTAATAGTATTTACCATAACGTCGTTATTAAAGTAATAAGCGTCGTTAGTCTTTGCAAGATTATCTAATACAAAGTTGATAAAGCCAAACAATATTATGCAGGAGAAAAAATAAAAAGAAACCAATAGGTATCTTTTCTCTTTAAAATAATCTTTTAGCCAATACTCCATAATTTTTATGCTGCTTCAATTACAACTGCCGTTCCGTAAGCGAGTACTTCAGTTACTCCGTTCATTATTTCGTTTGCATCGTATCTCATTCCGATAATTGCATTCGCGCCTATTTCTTCCGCATGTTTCACCATTATATCAAATGCCTCCTGCCTTGCGTGTTCGCAAAGCTCTGTATAGATAGAAATGTTACCACCTGCAAGAGTCTGAAATGCTGCTCCGATGTTTGCAAAAATATTTCTTGAGCGGACAGTTATCCCGCGTACGACTCCAAGATGTCTCGTAACTTTACAGCCGTGAATTTCAAAAGTAGTAGTGATGAATCTTGTATCCATTTATTATTGCAATTAATTTATTGGGTAGGTTTAATATATTAAATATCTATCAAAAAGTTTATGTCATTAATAGTTTCTATTTTTTCGTTCGGGTACAATAAAAGCGGACTTCCGGCTGACCAAAATGGTAACGGTGGCGGATTTATCTTTGATTGCAGGTTTATGCACAATCCGGGAAGACTTGAAGAGTTCAAATTCAAAACAGGCAAAGATGAAGATGTCATTAAGTTTATTGAAACAAACACTGTAATGAATGCCTTTCTTGATAATGTTAACGGTATAATTGATATGGCTGTTGATAATTACATCGAAAGAAATTTTTCAAATTTGTTAATCGGCTTCGGATGTACCGGAGGACAGCACCGTTCCGTTTACGCCAGCGAAAAACTGGCGCACAATCTTCATAAAAAATATCCCGTTATTTCTATTAAAATTACACATAAAGAACTAGGTCTTACCGAATCTTTCTAAAATACTTTGAAATTTGAAGATAGAGAAATACAATTCGTTAGAAGAACAGCAATTAGAGAGAAAAACTTTCCGGCTTCACCTCATATCTCAATTTTTTAATGGAATTTCCTTAGGCATCCTTTTACTTCAGGATGTAATATTAAAAAAATCTCTTGAAGCAAGTAATTTTGAAGTTACAATTCTCATCTTCATGACGAGTATTGCATTTCTATTTTCAATTTATGGCGCTGAAATTATTAACCGTTCTGCAAAGCCGGGTATGGCAGCGTTTTTACTGGGAAGCTCAGGAAAACTTTTTTTATTTTTAATCCCGATATTTGATACACCTTTCATTTTTATTTTTTCTATAGCAGTAATGAGCATTATAGATTCCCTCTTACTTCCTTCCTGGAACATTGTCTATAAACACAATTATACAGCGGAGAAACGAAGCTCACTTTATTCCTATGCTTCCAGTTTATCGACCGCTGCACTGCTATTGATTGCAACTATATTCGGATACTTTCTGGATTTCAATCACGACCTGTATAAAATTTTCTTTCCAGTAGCAGCAATTCTCGGAATATTAATGTACTTCAATCTTATGAAGATGCTGAATTTTTTCTTCAAAGATAAAAAGGAAGAGGTCGAAAGAAGTTTCAAGATGGATTTGAATCTCTTAAAAGACATTCTCATTCTTCCAATAAGAAATTCAATCCGCATATTAAAAACAAACCGCAGGTTTCTTGTATTTGAAATTAATTTCTTTGTGTATGGAATGGCGTTTATGATTGCAAGCCCTGCTATTCCCGTTTTTCTTGTTGATGGCTTACATCTTGCATATACTCCTATTTCATTTGCAAAAGGTTTAATATTTCATTCCGCATTAATCATTTTTACTCCTATATCAGGGAAAATTTTAGGAATAAATAACCCTACAAGATTTTCCGGTTATATGTTTTTACTTCTGATTTTCTTTCCGTTAGTTCTTCTTGCAGCGAAATATTTTCCTATATGGGGCATCTATAATTCTCCTGTAGAAATTTTATTTTTGTCTTTCTTTCTGTTCGGTACTGCAATGAGCGGCGTAACAATTGCATGGAATCTAAGCTCAATATATTATGCGCCGCATAACGAAGTCTCAAACTATCAGGCAGTACATGTTACACTTACGGGAGTACGTGGTTTATTTTCTCCGATCTTAGGTTACGCAATTATGCAGATATTCTCACTTGAAGCTGCGTTGATTTTAGCCTCCCTTCTTTTTGCTGTAGCAGGTATTTTAATGTTAATGGAAAGCAAAAGGTCCTGATAGCTTCATGAACCAATTAATAAAAGTTTTAACTCCCCTGTTTTTAATTATCCTGTACGTAATTTTTACTTCACTAAATGACATTAAGATAGACCCACTTTCCGGCTATCCCGTCTGGATGATAGGTCCTTCAGGATTATATTCCCAGCAAACATCAGGATTATTTTATTTAGGAAGAGAGGGGGATAAAAAATTCTTTCTCAGCGCTAACGATAACGGAAGAATCGATAGAATTTCAGTGGATGATTCTTTTATTCCTCCAAAGTTTGACGTTCAGATTTTAAATTTTGAGGTTTCATCTACAGCTAAATTTTTTCAGCCATTTGCAAAAATGGACTTTGAAGATATAGTTTACGATAAGGTATCAAATAAAATTTTAGTATCAATGGAAGGTAATTCTGATTATGCTCCTCCATATAAAATCAGTTATCAAGCTTCAGAAGGTATTTACGAACTTTCATTTAACAAAACAATTCTTGACTGTGATACATTGAAGAATGTCAGGAAACTGCCGATGCCTGAAGAAATTTTCAAATATACAAATGATAACGTTGCATTTGAAGGAATGGGCATTACCGATAATTATTTTTACATGGGACTTGAGAACATTACTGATATAAACTCTCAATTTTCAGATAGCACTTACCTTTATATCATTGATAGAAAAACAAACAACCTAAAAACTATTTCAAGTAAGTTATTCGGAGTGCGCTCAATCACAGGATTATGCGCTAAAGATGATTATACATTATATGGAACTGACCGTGAGTCAAAAAAAATATTTTGGATAAAATTTAACTCTGATTTTTCTATTCGCGATTTTAAATCCAAACCCTACGATTTGCCAATGCCTAATCACTCTGATATTTCATTGGATAAAATGGCCGGCGTTGAAGCAATAGCATTGGATAATGAAGGATATATTTATACTGATGTTGACCCGTGGTCTGATTTGTACAAACCTCAGTTTACTCCAAAAAATTTCTTATCTGAAGAAGAAAAAAATAATTTAAACAAACTCATACCTGTTTTATATAAATACAAAAATCCTTTTTAATTAATTTTATGAAGAGCTACAGAAAAGAACTTTGGTTTGAGATAAAAAATCGAAGAGAACTTATTAACATAACTCCTATATTAGAAAAATGCTTATTGGAAAGCGGAATAAAAGAAGGTCTGCTTCTCTGTAACGCAATGCACATTACATCAAGCGTTTTTATAAATGATGATGAAAGCGGGCTGCATCACGATTTTGAAGTGTGGCTCGATAAACTTGCTCCGGAAAAACCTTACTCGCAGTACAAACATAACGGATATGAAGATAACGCCGATGCACATTTAAAACGAACAATAATGGGACGTGAAGTTGTGGTAGCAATAACAAACGGCAAGATGGATTTCGGTCCCTGGGAACAGGTTTTCTATGGGGAGTTTGATGGGAAAAGAAAAAAGAGAGCTTTAGTAAAAATTATTGGCGAATAAAATTACAGAAAAAAACTTGATAATAAAAAAGGCGCCATAAGCGCCCTTTCAAAATTCTCAGTCTTTAACAAAAAATTATTTTTTCAATTTAGTCATTCCACTTACATCCGTATAGTCAACATCTTTTGGCGGGTCCATATCTGCTTCCGAAACATCTGCTTTCATTTCTAAACTTGTTGCCGTCATTGTCATCGCAGGAGTAGAAATTTTTAAAGGGATTGCTCCTTTCCACACAGAAATTTTCACGTCTTTACCTGTTTCATAAATATCGCATTCTTTTCCTATTATTGTTTCAGTACCTATTTTCTTTTTATCTTTCAGATAGTCCATCATATTATTGTAGTCAATATCTTTACCTTCCTTAGCGCCTTCTTCTCTGTATTTGCCTATGTCAATTTTTGTTCCCATCTTCTTTCCCATTAAATCCATTACCATATATGCATACTTATCATCAAAGTAATTATTAGTATTCATCTTCGCGCCCTGAATATCCATAGTCAGGTTTTGCATAAATCTTTTCCCTTTTTTATAGGTAGTAAGATTGCCTTTAACCTTGCCTGAAATATCATACTTTGCTGTAAAATCTGACAGTGAACCTAAATCAGAATTTCCGGAAGATTCTTTTTTTGTATCGGTGGAGGTTTTAGAGTCGGATGATTTAGAGTCTGTTGATGTAGTATCTTTTTTCCCGCAAGAGTAAAGACAGGTTAACGAGAACACTAAAAGTACTATGGAAATTTTGTTGAAAGTTTTCATAGACGTGTTTTTATTTTTTGGAAAAGGGTATAAAAAACGGCAGGTTGTTCGCCTGCCGTTTGAAGAAATATTATGCTGTTACGCTAACTTGAGCATCCATTTTTGAAGTGATTACATTTTTCGGAACGGCACCGACTATTTGGTCAACAACTTTACCGTCTTTAAAAATCAAGAGTGTCGGTATGCTTCTTATTCCGTATTTCATAGCAACGTTCGGATTATTATCTATATCCATTTTGCCCACTTTGAATTTACCTGTGTACTCATTGGAAATTTCTTCAACAACCGGAGCAATTAATTTGCATGGTCCGCACCATACTGCCCAAAAATCTATTAATACCGGTTTGTCTGAATTTATAACTTCGCTATCGAAGTTAGCATCTGTTATTTCAAGAGCCATTTTATTTTATCCTTTCTGTTATTTGATTATTTTTTTAATAGGAGAGAATTAGTTTAGCTTTAAGTTATCTTCTCCAATAATTTGTTTCAAGTTGGAAATTAATTCCGAGTGGGGTCTGACGCGGGTATATCTTACTCTCAGTAATTTAGAACTTCCATTATTCTTAATCTGAAAAAACACATTACAGTTCCCCTCGTTCGCATCTACTAGCTCGTGAATCTTTTGCAGCTTAGATGAATCAAAGGTCTTTTCGTCAAGAATCAGCATCATATTCTTTGAGCAAATCTCGTGCAGACTATCAATCGGGTATATTTTTTCAATAGTTAATTTAATTTTATCGCCGTTTTCTTCAGGCTTGCCTTCAACAATTACCAACGCTTCATTTTGGAATAAATAGTTCTTGGATTCAAATAAATCTGAAAATGCGACGCATTCCCCGTCTCCGGTAAAATCCACAAGAGTGAAAACAACGAACCTCTTCCCTTTTTTTGAGAGTTTTACATCTACTCCCGTAACAACGCCTGCCATGCGGACTTTCTGAATTTTTGTGAAGTCCAATTCGGCAACTTCATCGCCAAATCTCAGATCAACATATTGATTTATTTCTTTTTCATACTTAGCAAGCGGATGTCCTGTAAGATAAAATCCTAATGCCTGCTTTTCTTTATTAAATTTTTCTGCATCCGCGTATTCATCAAACTCTCTCCATCTGTAACCGTCAGGCTGCGTAAGCTCTGCGCCGAACATAGACTCCTGCCCTATTACCTCTGCATCATTTTTATGTCGTGCAGCGTAAATAGCGGCTGCCTCAGAATTCAAATATAATTTATTTCTGTTTGGCTCAAGCGAATCAAATGCCCCTGCGTGAATTAAACTTTCAATTGTTTTTTTATTTACAAGACGAAGGTCAACACGAATTAAAAAATCTACAAAATGTTTGTATGGTCCGTTTTCAATTCTCTCGTTAACAATGTTCACTGCAGCTTTCTCTCCAACGTTTTTCAACGCGCTTAAGCCGTATCTTATTTCGCCGACATATTTATCCGTCTTATTATAATTGATAGAGAAATCCATGAAGCTAAGATTTATATCTGGCTGTTTCAAATCCACCTTCATCTTCTTGCATTCATTTGCAAAGAGCTGAAGCTCGACTTCATCATCTTTTCTGCATTCCATCGATACCGATAAAAACTCCAATGGGAAATGCGCTTTTAAGTAAGCAGTATAGAAAGCAAGAATTGAATATGCAACACCATGCGATTTATTGAATCCATAATCAGCAAAGTCTTCCATTAATTTAAAAAGCTCTTCGGCAATTTTCTTGCTCATTTTATTTTCTACGGCGCCTTTAATAAACTTCGCCTTCACCTCTTTCATCTTCTCTTTATCTTTCTTACCCATAGCTTTTCTCATATTATCAGCTTCTGCCATAGAGAACCCAGAGAACTCCCGCGCAATCTGCATTACCTGTTCCTGGTAAACAATAATTCCGTAAGTTTCCTTTAAAGAATTTTCTAAGATAGGGTGAAGATACGTAATCGGTTTCTTCCCATGACGTTTATCAATAAAATCAGGAATGAGTTTCATCGGGCCCGGACGGTACAGTGCATTCATTGCGGCAAGATCATTAATATTTTTCGGTTTCAGCTTTGAAAGATACTCACGCATTTTGCTTTTTGAAAACTGGAAAATACCTATGGTAGAGCCTGCTGAAAAGAGGTCATAAGTTTTTAAATCATCAAGTGGAATTTTATCCGTAGTTAAACTCAGATTATATTTTTCATTCACTAAAACAAGAATCTTCCCTATGATTTTCAACTCCTTCAATCCAAGGAAGTCGATTTTTATCATACCTGCATCTTCGAGCAGCTTCATATCATACTGAGTGCAAAACTGATTATCTACACCTGTAACTTTTGAGAGCGGAACGTAATCTGTGATGTTGGAAGGAGCTATTACAACCCCAGATGCATGAATGGATGAATTTTTATTTAAATTTTCTAATGTACTTGCATAGTCATAAAATTTCTTCTTCGCTGCTTTTTGCTCCACTGTACCTGACTCAAAATATTTTTTGAAATCCGGCACTTCTTCCATGCACTCGGATAACTTTTTTACTTTTCCGAAAATGATTGGAATCATTTTCGTTAACTCATTTATTTCGTTATAAGGAAAATTCAATACTCGCCCAACATCTTTCAATACACCGCGCGGAGCCAATCTATTGAATGTTACAATCTGCGCAACTGATTCAGCGCCGTACTTTTCTTTTGCATATTGTATTACTTCATCTCTTCTATCGTCCTGAAAATCGATGTCTATATCGGGCATTGATACTCTTTCAGGATTCAAAAATCTTTCAAAGAATAATCCGTACTCAAGTGGGTCAACATCAGTGATTCCGACTGCATAACATACAAGACTTCCTGCGCAGCTTCCTCTGCCAGGACCAACTAAAATTCCACGTGACTTTGCAGTATTAATAAAATCCTGTACGATTAAAAAGTATCCCGAGAAATCCATCTTTTTTATAACATCTAACTCAAATTTCATACGTTCAGTATAGCTTTCATCAAAATTCGGAAGACGTTTCTTCAATCCTTCGAATGAAAGTTTTTCTAAATAATCATCAAGTGTCTGTACTTTTTCTTCCTTAGGAATCGGGAAGCGTGGCATGAAATTAGTGTTCGTATCGAGTATAAGATTACACTTCTCCGTAACTTCAAGCGTAGATGTAATTGCCTGGGGATAATCACGGAATAAATCCGTCATTTCCTTAGTCGATTTAAAATATATCTGGTCAGTTCCGTATTTAAAATCTCTTGTTAAATCTGTTGTGTTTGCATACTTCGATTGCTTTGCGCTAAGATGCAGATAAATATTATGTGCAACGGCATCTTCTTTCTTTATATAGTGTACATCATTTGTAGCAATTAATTTTAAGCCAAACTCTTTAGCAAGTTTCGGCATTGCAGCCATTACTTTACGTTCAGCATCGACTTTCATATTGTGGTCTTGTATCTCTAAATATAAATCTTCACCAAAGATATCTTTATATATTCCGGTCATCTTGCGAGCAGTTTCCATATCGTTTCGTGTTATATAGCATGATAGCACCCCGCCTGCGCAGGCAGTTGTACATATAAGTCCTTCTCTATACTGATTGAGAACATCTAAATCAATTCTTGGTTTGTAATAATATCCTTCAGTATGTCCTATCGAGCAAAGCTTAATTAAATTTCTGTATCCGGCTTCATTTTTAGCAAGAAGAATAAGATGAGCGTAGTTTATACTGGAAGAAGCAAGTCCGTCTGAATCAGCCGAAGGCTCATCATCAGATTCAACACGTCTGGTTATTATGTTTTTCTTAACTTTATCAAATCGTGAACCCGCCTGCGCAACATAAACTTCGCATCCAATGATTGGCTTAATACCTTTCTTGCGGGCCTTATTATAGAAGTCCATTACTCCGTACATGACTCCGTGGTCAGTAAGGGCAACAGCTTTCATGTTATTTTCCACAGCAGCATTTACAAGTCCGTCAACCGTAGAAATTGCATCAAGCAGCGAGTAGTGGGTGTGATTATGAAGGTGAATAAATTCTTGTGCCATTAATATAAATTATGCATTATTTTGCAGAGTTTTAAAGAACATTTTTTGGTATTGCGAATTACTTTATTAATCGTAATTTTGGAGGGTGAAATAAAGTTTTCCCAATCTTTTTAGTATACATATACTAATTCAGTTTCCGGCTCCCATTTTTATTCTCAATTTCGTTTAAACTTTATAAGTTTGAAATCGAAAACTTTTTAAAATAACTTTTATAAATTTAACTCACTCAAAAGAGCAGCTATGAAGAAAGTTCAATACTTTTTAATTCTTTTCTCATTAGTTCTTTCAGCTTCAGTATTTTCACAGCCTAAAACAGTGCCTCTTGCTCCCTCAAAAAGTTACGCTGTAACTTTAAAACTCAGTACTCTTGGTATTGGTTTAGACGGAACAACTAATATTGCCAAAAACCTCAACGTAAGAGTCGGAGGAGAATATTTATCTTTAACGTACAAAGCAGGTGGAAGTGCAGGCGATGATTACAAGTATGATGCAAAGGCTAACTTACTTTCATTTGCAGCTCTCTTAGATTATTTTCCCGGCGGCTCTATCTTTAAAGTTTCCGGAGGACTTCTTTTAAATCTAAACAAAGTAGATGTTACAATGATTCCAAGCCAGACTTATATGGTAAACGGAATCAAATATGACTATACAAATCTTGGTACTGTACTTACAACAACTGAGTTTTCCAAAGTTGCCCCATATTTAGGAGTTGGGATCGGTAACCCTTTAACTTATAGAAAATTTGGCTTTACAATGGATTTAGGAGGGATATATCAGTCGGCACCGACAGTTACAATGACTGCTACACAATTAATGACTCCAACTGCTACACAAGCTAATATTGTTCAGGAAAATATAAAGTGGTTTAAATTTTACCCCGTTCTTACACTAGGTTTAACATACAGGTTTAATTAAAAAAATATCCGGCTCGATTTGTTAGTTTTATTTAGTTAATGCTGAGTCAAAAAATATTAAAATTTTTAACAGAGATAAAAATGATTAAAAAAATATTACTTACAATTTTAACTTTTACACTAGTTACGGCATCTGTGCTTTATCTTCAAAGCTGCGATATTAAAAGCCCGACTGATGGTGTTTACGTATTGTTCAATACTCCGGCTCCCACAACTGCAGGAACAATTGCTTTTATAGATGCAAAAACATTGGACTTAATTTCTTCTCCGAATGTTACCGTTTCTATTTTAGGCTCTAATGCTGGAAAGATTACAGATTTTGCAGGTACAGTAAAAACCTCGTTCACTTCAGGAGGCGGTATTGTAGCATTTGGAGTTGACCCTAACGGCTTCTCATCTGCAGACTCAACAATTACTATTTCAGTTTTAGCTTCTGCAAACGGTTACCTGACTACGAGCATTCCTATTACAATAAATAAAGCTCCGGGCTGTACTTCGTTTAATTTTTACATGGTTAATATTGATAATCCGCCTGATGGAGTTTCAATTATGCAGACAAGTAATGCAGGAACTGTGAACAACGGAGTACTAAATTCCGAATCAAGTTTATCTACAACACTTACAAACGGAACAGGCGGAATCGCAAAAATACGACTTCCTGCCGGCACAATTATAACAGATAACTCTCCTTCACCAATTAATTTAAATGGACAGCTATCAGCAACAGTAGCATACTTTGACCCTACAAAAGAATCTGCCTTAAGATGTTTCCCCGGTGGATTTACAATGGGAAGCAATACAATGATAAGCGCAGGTTTTGCTTTGTATGAAATAAAAGATGCATCAGGAAGAGAAGCAAAGAGATTCCCAACTACTCAGCCGGAAATTACAATTGAAATTCCTTCTAACACTAATAACTTTGCCCAAAGCAGAACTATTATAGCCGGAGATATCATTCCAATATTCAGTTACGAAAACTTAGTTGGAACATGGACAAGTGAATCCAACGGCACGGTTCTGACAGGAGGCAATAGTAATTTTGCAATTAAATTTAATACATCACACTTATCTTATTGGAATCTTGACTTCTTAACTCCAGGAGTAAATTGCCCAACAGGAAGGAAACTTGTATTTAATCAGACGGGAGGATGCTCTCAAATCGCACTTCAGGTTAAATTGTATTTTGTTTCAGGAACTACTGAAACTTATTACAAAACAATAACCAAATCAGCTTCAGATGCATCGATACAATTATTGTATGCTCCTTCTTCTAATATGAGAATTAAATTGTATTACAACAATAATACAACTCCGATTTATACCAGTGACGTTGTGAGCTTATGCTCGGGCGGCGATTTAGCCTTAACTTACTCCATACCGAACCTGAACACAATAACAGGTACAGTAGTAGGAATTTGCACAAACAATCCGAACGTACAGGTTCACCCGACTTTACCGGTTTATTATAGACGAACAGGTACACCTACTTGGTACTATCTCGGCTACATGGTTAACGGAAGTCTCACACAATATTGCGGAGAATACGGCACTTATGATTTTATGACTTACTATAACAATAGCGCTTTATTCGCAAATAGTATTAGCATTACCACAACAAATCCATCGTTTACATTTACACTTGGCAACTGTCAATAACTAATATAATAAAAGTTGTATATAAAGCCTGTTCGATGAAAAATCGTGCAGGCTTTTTTATTTTCAGTAAGTGCGACTTTTTCCTTTTTATTTCGTCTAATAAGTATTAAAATATTTTAATTCCGGATAATATTAATAATTATTAATGTATCGCGATACAGAACCATTTCTTGAGCATTTACGCCCGTATTATAATGACGCAGTCAAGTATTGCAGGGCATTGACGTTCCGCACGTCTATTGATGACGCGCAGGACTTATTTCAGCAATCCGTTTTAAAAGGTCTGGAGAATTTTTCGAAGTTGAATGAAAAAGAAAAATTCAAAAGCTGGTTCTTTAAAATAATTACAAACGAGTTTTTCAATCAAACACGAAAAGCATTCTGGAAAAAATTCATACCTTTAGATGAAAATCTAAATCACGCACGAATGCCGGAAATTTTTGATGAGATTGAAAAGACCGAAAGAGCAGGTATTCTTCACCGTGCCTTAGGTATGCTAAGTGCAAAAGAACGTGCATGCATTCTTTTGTTTGAGCTGGGAGATTTTTCAATAGAAGACATTAAGTCTATACAAAACGAAAAAAGTCTCTAAGCAGTAAAATCAAGACTAAGCAGAACAAGAGCAAAGCTGAAGGAAATCATTATCAAATTAGAATCATCACAGGAAATAAGTTTCAAAAAAACAAGTTCACAAAATTTAGGAGATTTAGAAAATGAAACTCTCAAACTTATCTCAGAATTCAAACATGACTAATAACATAAATAACGACGAAAAATACTGGAAGGAATTAAAAAAAGAAAATCACGAAGAAACTTTTTTTAAAGTGGAAACATGGGTAAAAAATTTGAATTCTGAAAAATCTCACAATTTCAAATTAAATAAAATTCAGAGCAAAATACATATTATGAAAAACTTTTTTGCATTAAATAAATTTAAGTTAGTTTATTCAGTTTTGATTCTTGCAGTAGTATTTGCTGCATGTAACATGCCTGTAACACAAAATGATACAGTCGGGAATGCCTTATCATGGAAAGTTCCAAAGAGTAACACAGATGCAATAAGCAAAATTAGCTCTATGTCATGGATAGATAAATCAAAATTATCTGTTCAGGAAAAAATTGAAGGAGATAAAGCTTTTTTAAACTATAGTCTTATTCTCGACAATAAATCGAATGATGAAATGCATAACTACATGAACGAGCTTCAGAATATTTCCGGCATAGCATCAGTTCAGTTGTTTCCGCTTAACCAGACCACTAAGCTTCCTTTATATGCTGCCGCACTTCATTCATTCTTCAGAGTTGAATTAGATGCTGCAAACAAAAGTGACGCTCAGGTAACAGATGAATTACAAAAGCAACTGAATGCAGCAGGAGTTGAAGATATTAAAGTCGGTTACAAAACTATGGCTGATGGGCAGAGAATGCTTGAAGTTCAGCCTACTGAAAGCGGATTAAGCGGTAAAGAGCATCCCGATAATAAGGATTTTGAACTCAGTGTAAAAGACGGAAGTAACGAACAATTCCTGAAGACAAGACATAAGAGCAGCGAGTCACTTAATCTCGAAGGGAAATCAGACGATGAAATAAGAAAGATTGTATCTGAAGATATGTAGAAGAATGGTATGGATGTAAAGCCGGAAGATCTAAAAATTGTGCGTGATAAAGACGGTAA
>JBBRQV010000016.1:0-33445 GCA_038225955.1 Ignavibacteria bacterium
TTATTTTGCAAATAATACAATATTAAAATTATTGTTTAGCAATGCTTGTCATGGGATGAGAATTTAATACAAAAATTATTCTCATTTGTCAAAATATAAAATGAATTTTTTGAAAAAAATCTTATCATTCCTATTAGTACTAATAGGTAAATATTTTTAAAAGAAGCTTGACAGGAAAGTTGTAACATCCATACCCTCCTTAGAAAGAAGATTAAAGTGCTTACAACCCGCTTCTTCAATTCATAATCCATAATTTTGAATTAATAATTGGAAAGTTTTCGCCTTTAATTTCTCCGATGTAAAAAGTATATTTGTAAATATGTAAAAAACGAGAGACTTCAGCACAATTGGATTATAAGGTATAGTGCTTGAAGTTTTTTTATGTGGAAACCTCGCATAGGGAAACAACACAAGAAATAATAATAAACCATCTTTAAAACCATATTAAACTATTTAACCAAAGGAATTATAAATGTCAAAACGATTTTTGCCCGCAATAATTGCAATATTAATAACACTTTTTATTTCGACGGGATTAATAACTTTACAGAGCTGTAATAAAAACGGCGGCGATAAAAAAGACTCTACTAAATCTTCGGGAAGCAACCTTATTAATGGTGATAAAATCACATTGAAGGTAAATCCTAAGAAGGGAGATATTTTCAGATACTACATGATGGCAAAGACGAGCACAAAAGAAAACTCTCCGATGACGGATAAGAAAGATGTTACTCAGGAGCAGACAATCAGCTACTACTATAGCGAAGAGGTTGCCGATACATCAAATGGTGTAACTACTTACAAGGTGAAATATGATAGCATCAGCGTTGTAACAACGGTGCCTGTCTCGAAAGATTCTACAATAAGAGTTGTGTATAACTCGAACGTAAAGGACTCAATGTACAGCAAGCCGGACTTTATCCAGTATAATAGTATCATCGGCGAGCCTTTCAGTATAACGGTTTCACCTAAGGGTGAGGTTGGTGATATTTACGGATTGCAAAAAATTTATGATAAGATGTTCAAGGCTTTCGGCGATACGCTGAAAGAGCAGGATAAGGCTCAGATAAAAGAGAGCTTCGGGAACGATGCGATAAAATCTGTGCTGCAGCAGCAGTTCCAGATTTTTCCTGATAATGATGTTGTGAAGGACTCGACATGGACGCGCTCTTACGATACACAGCTGCTGGTTTTTCCGGGAAGAAATAGCTTGAGCTATAAGATTACGAATGTAAAGGTTGAGAATGGCGAGACGATTTTGACTATCGATGCGGACCTCTCGACACAGCTTTTGAAGGACGAAATGAAGGATAAGACTGTAACGTACAAGGTTGAGAACTCGAGCTTTAACGGTAAGGGATTGATACTATATAATCTGACGAGGGGATGCGTTGTGAAGAAGGAAACTACTACGAAGATAGACTTATCGCTGAAGATGTCGGGCGGCGGGCAATCGATGACTTCGACGCAGAATGTTACAACAAATATGAATGTAAATATTATAAAGTAATTTTATATGAAATATAGTTTGTTCTTTTAATTTTTAAATTTGTAAAATAATCCCGCCACAAAGCGGGATTATTTTTATGTGGAAGTTTTTAAAAATAATTTTAAAACCCTAGAAAATGTTAAAGACAACAGAGGTAAATCATCCGCTGATAGCGAATTATCTGACGATATTGCGAGATAAGACAACGGGGAAAGCGCAGTTTAAGGATTCGCTGGAGAAGATTTCGTATGTTCTGGCTGTAGAGGTGTTTTCGCAACTACACACCGAACAAAAGATAGTAGAGACACCGTTAATGAAAGCAAAAGGAAGCAAGATAAAGAATAAAGTAGTGCTATTGCCTATATTACGCGCAGGGCTGGGGCTGACAGAAGGTTTTATGGATTTATATCCGGATATAATCGTCAGTCACATAGGATTGTACCGCGATGAAGAAAACCTCAAACCCGTAAAATATTATTTTAAATTTCCACAATTAAAGGATAAAGAGCATGTAAAGGTTATTATTGTTGATCCGATGGTGGCGACGGGTGGCAGTGTAATTTTTACTATCGAATATTTGTTGAGTATGGGGATAAAGAATATTTCAATCGTGTCGCTTATAAGTGCGCCGGAAGGGATAAAAGCAATTGACAACAGGTTCAGCTCAAGCGAAAAAGAGGGAATGAGTTTTTATACGTGCAAAATAGATGATAAACTGAATAACAAGGGATACATATTGCCTGGACTTGGTGATGCAGGCGATAGAATGTTCGGTACCTAAAAGGAAAAGAAAGAAAATGTTATCCACTTTATATAAGAAAAAATTAGATGAACTGTTGGCAATTTGTCATAGGAATATACCTGCAAATAAGGTAAATGATAAATTGATAACGCATGCGTTCCAGTTTTCACTCGATGCGCATAAGAACGATAAGCGGGCTTCGGGCGAGCCGTTTTTTTCTCATCCTTATGAAGTGGCAACAATAATCGCAAGAGAAATTGCATTAGATGATGTAAGTGTTGCTGCTGCATTACTGCACGATGTAGTTGAAGATACTAAGTTCACACTTAAAGATATTAAATTAGAATTTGGAGATAAGATTGCTGAAATCGTTGACGGTGCAACTAAGATAGACGGTATTTTTGAAAATTACGAGTTAAAGCAAGTTGAGTCCTATCGTAAAATGCTTCTCTCAATGACTTCCGATATTCGTGTTATGCTTATAAAATTTGCAGACAGACTTCACAATCTACGGACTCTTGAATTTCTTTCCAATCCCCGACAAATGAGAATGGCACAGGAGACTCTTGAAATTTTTGCTCCCTTCGCTCACAGATTCGGACTTGCAAACGTTAAAGCAGAGCTTGAAGATTTATCTTTCAAATATATGGATAGGCCTGCTTACGATGAGCTTGCAAAAAAATTAAACGAGAAAAAAAGAGAACGCGATAAACTTATTAACAGATTTATCGACCCCATTAGACAAAAGCTTGCGACTGAAGGTTACAAGTTTGAAATTTATGGCAGAGCAAAACATCTCTACAGCATTTACAAAAAAATAAAAGCCCGCAATAAAAGTTTTGATGAGCTGTACGATTTATTCGCAGTTAGAATTGTACTTGATACACAGGATAAAAATGATTGCTTCTCTGCTTACGGAATTTGTTCAAGCATTTACATTCCTAATCCCGATAGGTTCAAAGATTACATTTCTCTACCAAAGCAAAACGGTTATCAATCAATTCATACCACTCTTGTTAGCAAAGAAGGGAAGATGGTGGAAGTTCAGATAAGAACAAAGGATATGCACGAAGTTGCCGAGAAAGGTGTTGCTGCGCACTGGAAGTATAAAGAGAATACAAACATCAACGATGAAAATCTTGAGAACTGGATGAAGTCTGTTCGTGAGTCACTTGAAAACGCAACTAAGGATGAAACTTCATCTGCAATAATGGATAGCTTTAAACTGAACCTTTATCAGGATGAAATTTATTGTTTCACACCTAAAGGTGAGCTAAAAGTTTTACCGGCAGGTGCGACAGCAGTTGATTTTGCTTTTGATATTCACACTGAAGTCGGTTACAAATGTATTGGTGCAAAGATTAACGGAAAAATTGTTACACTGGATACAAAATTAAAAAGCGGTGACCAGATTGAGATTATTACTTCAAAAAGCCAGACTCCTAAAAGAGACTGGGAAAAATTTGTAATAACTCACAAAGCTAAATCTGATATAAGGAAACACTTCAATACGGAGAAGAGAATTCTTTCTGCAAAAGGGAAAGAAATCTGGGATAAAAAAATTAAGAAGCATAAGCTTCATTTCAGTGAAGAAATTTTTCTCAAGGTAATTCATAAGTTGAAGCATAAAGAAATGTCACAGTTCTTTTATGAAGTTGCGGCAGATGAAAAAACTGCAGAGGAAGCAATTGAAATTTTATCGGACACTAATAAGCTCCAAAACTTGGATAAGAGTCCGCAACTTAATGATAAAATTACGAAATCAATTGACCCCGTTACTTCATTTGATAAATTTGTAAATGATGCCCGTTCGCAGCAAAGTAAAATTTCCATTGGTGATGCTTCCCTTGCAGACTTGCAATATTCTTTTGCAAAATGCTGTCATCCTATTCCGGGTGATGAGGTAATAGGCTTCATTACAAAAACAGAAGGGGTAAAGATTCATAGGAAGAATTGCAAAAATCTTGTTCATTTATTTTTGCAGGACCCGCATAGAGTTGTTGATATTAACTGGAGTGATAGTGGCAGCGGTGAATTTACTGCCGGAATTAAAATTATTGGTGAAGATAGAGCAGGAATTTTAAACGATATAACTAATACAATTTCCAAAAATTACAAAGTTAATATAAAAAGCGTAAACGTTGTAACAAAGGCATCTATGTTTGAAGGTAATTTCATTTTGCAGATCTCAAATTTAAAGCAGCTTAACGATATAATAGAAAAAATAATGCAGCAGGAAGGCGTCTTTACAGCTTCGCGTTTTGATGAATGATACTTTCAATTTTTAAAATTTAATTTCCGCAGTTTCGCATTATGAAAAAATTTATCTCATTTCTTACTCTTGCAGTAATATGTATTTATTTTTTAACTGGTTCTAAAAATTTAAATACAGCATCTAAAGTTTCTGAAGATACTTTACATTTTGAAGGTGAGAAACATTTAAAGAATATTAAGCAGTTGACAAACGGCGGCGAAAATGCCGAAGCTTATTTTTCTTTCGATGGCAAAAAACTTTCTTTTCAAACAACTCGTGAAGGAAGAGAGTGCGACCAAATCTATAAGATGAATATCGACGGCTCTAATCAGACCTTAGTAAGTACAGGAAAGGGAAGAACAACGTGCGCATATTATTTACCCGATAACAAACATATTTTGTTTGCTTCAACACATTTAGTAAGTGATATATGCCCGCCGAAACCTGATTTAAGAAAAGGTTATGTTTGGGCTTTATACGATTCATACGATATTTTTATTGCAACTGAAGACGGTAAAATAGAAAAGCAACTTACTAATGAAAAAGCTTATGATGCAGAAGCAACAATTTCTCCACTGGGTGATAGAATAGTTTTCACTTCAACCAGAAACGGGGACATTGATATTTATAGTATGAATTTAGATGGAACTGATGTTAAACAATTAACAGATGAGCTTGGTTATGATGGCGGAGCATTTTATTCCTATGATGGGAAGAAAATTATTTACAGAAGAACACGTTTTGAAAATGAAGAAGCTAAAGGAAAATATAAAGAACTTTTAGGACAAGGATTAATAAGACCTACATTACTTGATATTTACATTATGGATGCCGACGGAAGTAATAAAATGCAGATTACGCATAACACCGCAGCTAACTTCGCTCCTTATTTTTTTCCTGATGGGAAAAGAGTTTTATTCTGCTCTAACATAGATGACCCTCAAGGAAGAAACTTTGATGTTTATGCTATAAACATTGATGGAACAAACCTTGAAAAAATTACTAACTGTCCTGAATTTGATGGCTTCCCAATGTTTTCACCTGACGGGAAAAAATTAGTGTTCTGCTCAAATAGAAATGACAGAATAAAAGGTGAGACAAATATATTTATTTGTGATTGGGTAGATTAGTTTAAACATACTCACATGTTACCGCGGCGCATGCATAATCTTCTGTATGAGAAATACTAACGTGAAAAATAAGTTTTGAGAAATCATTTTCTTTGATGTGACGTATATAAGGTTTTCCTTTTTTATCATTAAGGATTTCAATATCCTTCCATGAATATTCTTTCCCGATACCTGTTCCAATAGATTTTGAATAAGCTTCTTTAGCAGCGAATCTTCCTGCAAAATGAAGCTCTGGTTTAGAAAAAGTCTTGCAGTATGCAATTTCCGCATCGGTTAAAATTCTCTCAAAAAATCTATCGCCGTGTCCTTCCATAATTTTTTTAATGCGCTTCACCTCTATAATATCTATACCTACACCTTTAATCATTATTTTAATTCCAACCGTTTTCGTTTTTTACAATTTGAATCAACTCTCTTATATCACTGATATCATAATCAGAGCCTGGATGAATTGTATTAAACGTATCTCCATATCTTGCAAAAACTGTTTTCATTCCAACAACTTTTGCGCCGACCATATCACGTTCTGCCCAGTCGCCAATCATTAAACACTCTTCAGCTTTCATTTTTAATTGCTCAAGCGCCATATTGAATGGCACTGGCGAAGGTTTCCTTTCACGCGTTTCATCGTATGTAACAATCACGTCAAAAATGTGATGAAGATTCAAGTGGGATAAACGCAGCCATGCTTCCTTAGATGGCGCATCGGAAACTATAGCAAGCTTTATTCCCATTTTGATAAGCTCTATAAGAGTAGAAAACACTCCGGGATAAGTTTTTAGATTTGCTCCGCGCTCTATACGGTAAGCAACAATTCCTGCGGATAAAATTTTATGGTCAATCTTTCCATACATCTCAAGAAGCATTTCATCGAAGACGGTTTGGAATTCAATTCCCCTATCTCTATATATTAAATCTATTTTCGCTTTTGCTTCTTCAAAAGAAATTTTCAGTCCTGCATCCTGCATCGCAATAATTGCAGCAGCAACTGCGCCGTTTTTCATAGTCATGAAATCCATTAGCGTATTATCTAAATCAAATACTATAGCTTTTATCAAGTTAATTTCTAATTTAATTCTGATTAATTTTTTAATTGGTAGTGCACTCTTTACAGACACCGAAGAATTCGAGCGAGTGCGAAATATCTTTGTAGCCTTTTTTTACCAGCATCTTTTCAATTTCATTGGTAAGACATAACTCTACATTTTCAATCTTCTTGCATTTTTTACAGACTATATGATGGTGATGATGCCTATCGAAAACAAGTTCATATCTTTTGAACTCATCTCTGAAGTTTACTTCTGAAACTATTTTTAATTCTACGAAAAGATTTACTGTTCTGTAAATTGTAGCAAGGTCAATTTTCTTTTTGAAATTTTCTTTGTTAATCAGCTCATGAATTTCAGACATCGTAAGCGGATTGTGATTGGATTTCAGAATTTTCAACACTCCCAATCTTGGCAGAGTTATTCTTTGCAAATTCTCCTGTAGCACAAGCTTAAATTCATCGTATGTTATATTATCGTTCTTCATATAATTCTACTTATCGTAGTTATAAAATCCCTTCTTGGTTTTTCTTCCAAGTAAATTAGCATCAACCATTTTTTTCTGAATAAAATTCGGACGGTACTTTGCATCGTTGAAGAAAGCATCATACACTGATTTTGTAACCGAAAAATTTATGTCGATTCCTATTAAGTCCATTAGCTCAAAAGGCCCCATTGCGAATCCGCCACAAGTCTTCATTACACTGTCTATAGTTTTCACGTCAGAAGTGCCTTCACTTAAAATTCTCATTGCCTCACCATAGAAAGGTCGCGCAATTCTGTTCACAATAAACGCAGGAGTATCTTTTGCAAGTACAGGCACTTTTTTGATAGCAAGAGTAAGCTCTGTTGTAGTTTTGATTGCTTCGGCTGAAGTAAAATCACCTTTAACTATTTCAACAAGTTTCATAATATTAGCAGGGTTGAAAAAGTGCATGCCGATAACTCTCTCAGGATTCTTTTTTATAATCGTTGATATTGTAGTAATTGAAAGCGAAGAAGTATTAGTAGAAAAAATCACATCTTCCCTACAAGTGCTATCCAAGTCAGAAAATATTTTTTTCTTTAGCTCCATTGTTTCAGGGGCAGCCTCAATAATAAAATCCGCATTTGCAAAATGATTGAAGTCAAATGTAAAATATATTTTACTTAATATATCGGCTTTAGCTTCAGCGGTTATTTTATTTTTCTCAACGCCTTTTTGCAAATCTTTGTCAATAGATACCTTTGCTTTGGAAATAACTTCATCATTAATATCATACAAAATTGTATTGTAGCCGGCAGTTGCAGTGGAGATTGCAATTCCCCTGCCCATTGTGCCCGAGCCTATTACTCCTATTGTTTCTATATCTGGAAAATTCATACTGTAAAATGTGTTTTTAAGAGGAGAAATTAAATTCAAAAAAGATTCTTTTATCGCTATTTTAAAGCATGAAAACGAATAAATTTATCTGGATAAGCGGTTCAATAAATGCGGGCAAAAGCACTATTGCTGCTAATATTCATAAGCTAATCAGAAAATCAGTTAATATAGAGTGCGATGCTTTAAGACACTTTGCAGAAAATGATAAACTGGAAAATATTGGTGATTATATTTTAACTGACGCCCTTGACCTCGCAAAAAAATGGAGTGACAGAGGTTACCTGCCAATTATAACATGGCCTTGTTATGGCGAAGGACTTGAACAAATGCTTTCATACAGCAAAGAGCTTGAGATTGTACCAATACTTATAAACTTAACTCCCGAAAAAGAAACGGCAAAGCAAAATCGCGGTCAAAGAGAAGTGACAGAAAAAGAGTTTAACAGAATTGAGTATATGTATGAAACTGAAAATATTCACAAACCTAAACTCGGGTTTATAATTAATAATACGAATCAATCAGTAGAAGAAACGGTTGAAGAAGTAATGGAAATTATTAAAGAGGATATGAAGCCTTACTTATAAAATTTTTTGTATATTTCAAGAAATTCACTCACTAAAAAGAAAGAACCGGCAACTAAAATCATATCATTCTTACTCGAGAGATTCATTGCATAGGAAAAAGCATCGTTAAGATTTTGAATTGGTATAAACTTCGATTTACTTTTAACTGCTTCATATAACATAGCCGGTTCTTCCGCTCTTAGGTAAAGAGGACGTGTTAAAATAATTTTTGCATCGAGCTTTGAAAGTATATCCAAGCATTTCTGATAATGCTTATCCTTCATCATTCCAAAAATTATTACAAGATTTTTGTACTTAAAATATTTCAGATTTGCTGCTATGTTTTCAAATGCCTGTACATTGTGTGAAACGTCTGTTACAATCTTTGGAGAATTTTTTATTACCTCAAATCGTCCATAAAAATTGGAATTAATTTTTATATTTGATAACCCTTTTTGTATCGTTGCTTTAGAAATCTTTAAATTATTCTTTTCAAATAAAACTTGTATAGCGGTTAAAGATGTTCGTAGATTGTTTAACTGATAGTCTCCTATCACAGGAATCTTATATTTTTGATTTTCAAATCTGAATTCAATTCCTGCTTCGCTTCTTTTTAAAATCTTAATTTCTATTTTTAAAGACTGAGTTAGTTCCGATTTAGTCTTAGTCGCTTTTTCTTTTATAATCTTTAACGCAGCGGGTTTTAAATTCCCCGTAACAACAGGTATATTTTTCTTTATAATTCCTGCTTTTTCATAGGCAATTTTTTCAATTGTATCTCCAAGAAAATCCAGATGGTCAAGCGCTATTGTTGTGATGACTGAAAGTTCGGGCAGCAAAACATTCGTCGAATCCAGCCTTCCACCAAGTCCTGTTTCAATCACAGCATAATCAACTTTTTTAAATGAGAAGTATTCAAATGCCATTGCCGTTGTGACTTCAAAGAAGCTCGGCTCAATATTTATAATTAATTTATTAATCTTATTTGTGAAATCAATAACGAATTTCTTTGATGCCCATTCGCCGTTAAATAAAATTCTCTCTCTGAAATCGGTTATGTGTGGTGATGTATAAAGTCCGCACTTAAATCCTTTCTCTATTAGAATTGAATTAAGTATAGAGGAAACTGAGCCTTTCCCGTTTGTTCCTGCAATATGAATCGACTTAAAATTCTTTTCAGGATTTCCAAGAAAGCTAAGAAGCTTTCTTATATTATTAAGATTATACTTTATGCCTCTCCGCTCGAGTTTAAAAAGATAATCTATGGTTTTATTGTAATCAGTGAACACTTGTGAGTAATTTTATGAGTGTAATTTACCTTAAAATGAAAACTAATTAAATGCTAAACAAACATTTTTTAACCACAGAGAACACAGAAAGCATATTCAAAATTAATAGTATAATTTTTTCTGCGACCTCTGTGGAAGAACACTGTGCTCTCTGTGGTAAAATTCATTGCTTATTTCAATCCTGCTGAAATAAATATTAACTTCGGATAATTTTAATTAATTTTACCATTAAGAATATATGACTAAAAAGAAGCTGCAAAAGATTATAGAGGCATTAGAAAACGAATATCATTCAAAGAGTATAGGATTCAGCAACAAAAATATTTTAGATGTTCTTATTGCCATAAAGCTTTCACAAAACACGACTGATAAATCTTCTCATAAGGCATATACTAATTTACGTAATGAGTACAAAAAATGGGAAGATGTTATTAACGCACCGTTAAACAAGATTAAAGATTTAATAAAAGTCTGTGGACTTGCAAATACTAAAGGAACACAGATACAAAATATGCTGAAGGAAATGAAAGCGAAGCATGGAAGCTTGGACTTGGATTTCCTCCATAAGAAAAATAACCAAGAGGTTTACGAAGAGCTGCTGCGATACAAAGGACTTGGAGTGAAAACAATTTCATGTGTTCTTGGTTTCGCAATGGGAAGAAGTGTTTTCCCTGTTGATACACATGTTCACAGAGTACTGAACAGAGTCGGAATTGTAAAAGCCAATACCGCTGAAAAAACTTTTGAGCAGGCAACAAAAATTATTCCCAATGAAGAGAAAGTTTCTTTTCATACAAATCTTATAAAATTTGGGCGCAACAAATGCAGAGCAGTAAATCCTTTCTGCAATACTTGTTTCATTTATAAAGAGTGTGAGTGGCCTGAAAAGAAATATTACAAAGAAACTAACAAACAAACCGAAGTAATTGAAAACAACTTTATTATAGTAGAGCATATATAAATTGATTTTAGACAAAAGCAAAATACAGAAAATACTAGTGATAAAATTCGGCGGAATGGGAGACATCCTTCTCACTACACCTGTACTGCCAAACTTAAAAGCATACTTCCCTAAGGCAGAGATTTATTTTCTTACACTTGAACACTCACGCGATTTACTTTTCGATAATCCATACCTTACAAGAGCATTTACTTATACCCCCAATGAAGACGATTCACTTTGCCTCATAAAAAATATCAGGAAGCAAAAATACGATTTAGTAATTGACCTCTACTGCAATCCCAGAACTGCAATGATAACTTTTTGTAGCGGAGCCAAGTATCGCTTTGGCTTCAGATTTAGAGGAAGAAAGTACGCTTACAATATAATGGCTGATGGCAGAGGCGGTGAAGTTCACAATATTGATTTCAATTTAGATGCATTACGAAAACTTGAGATTCCCGTTTTGACAAAAGATATGTTCATCCCAGTAAACATTGTCCATAAAGAATTTGCAGATGAGTTTATCAACAGTAACAATATTAAAGGCAAACCAATCATAGGAATTTCTAAAACAGGCGGATGGGAATCGAAGCGTTACAAAACCACTGACTACATAATTCTTTTAAAAGAACTGAATAAAATTTACGATGCAAATTACCTGCTGATATGGGGCACAAAAAAAGAACGTGAGGACTGCGAAGCTATCAATAAAGAATTTCCTGAGAATACCTTTATCATTCCTGATAGCCAGTTAAAATATCTAGCTTCTTTAATTGAGCGATGCGATATAATTATCGGTAACGATTCCGGACCGCTGCATATTGCATGTGCTATGAAAGTTCCTGTGTTGGGAATCTACGGACCCACGAATCCCGCCCTGCAAGGACCTTATGGGGATAAAAATCTTACAATTGTAAATGAAAATCTAAATTGCTTATATTGTAACTTACTCGATTGCCCGATTGGAAACATTTGCATGACTGAACTTGATAAAGGATTAATTATTGATAAGATTAAAATTTTAATCAATAGACTAAACAAACAAATATTTAACGATGCGAAGCCATAGCTTCGTAACGAGAAAAAAATAATTATTCATTATTAATTAAATAAATCATGCAGGAAAACTCTACCGTTTCCAACAAGATGCCGCGAGGCATTCCCTACATCATCGGGAATGAGCTTGCGGAAAGATTCAGTTACTATGGAATGAAAACAATTCTCGTTGTTTTCATGACGCAGTATATTATGAATCACGCAGGCCAGAAAGATTTGATGAATGAGACTGATGCCATTTCCTGGTATCACTGGTTCAGCACGGCAAATTATTTTTTCCCTATAGTCGGCGCATTAGTTGCCGATATCTTCTGGGGGAAATACAAAACAATTATGCTTCTCTCGATAGTATATTGTCTCGGGCACTTAGCTCTTGCACTTGATGATACACGAATGGGTTTAACTATCGGGCTTACGCTTATTGCAATAGGCTCGGGCGGTATAAAGCCGTGTGTATCGGCTCACGTTGGCGATCAGTTCGAGCAAAAGAATAAACATCTCTTAGAAAAAATATTCAGCTTTTTTTATCTCGCTATAAATCTTGGCGCAGCAGTTTCTTCAATCCTTACTCCTATTGTTCTTGAAAAATACGGACCTCATCTTGCATTCGGTATTCCGGGCGCTTTAATGTTAATTGCTACATTCGTTTTTTACCGTGGTCATAAAGTCTTCATTGCAATAAAGCCGGCCGGATGGGCAAACTATAAAAAAGATATTTTTAGTCCTGAGGGAAAGAAAGCTATCTGGAACCTTTCCATTATGTATATTTTCATTGCTGTGTTTTGGGCGCTATATGACCAAACAGGTTCTTCATGGGTAATACAGGCAGCCAGCTTAGATAAAACAGTTAATTTAGGATTCGTAAAATTTGAATTACTTGATTCACAGATACAGGCAATTAATCCCATACTCGTCCTTACTTTGATTCCTTTGTTCACTTTATATTTGTATCCGAAGATAAACAAGTTCTGGACAATGACACCGCTTCGTAAAATTTCCATAGGTATGTTTATAACTGCACTCTCGTATGTATTGATTGCTATTCCACAGGGAATAATTGATGCAGGTGGTAAACCCGGAGTACTATGGCAGGTATTTGCCTATGTAATTTTAACTGTTGCCGAAATTTTAATTTCAATAACAGGATTGGAGTTCTCGTACACGCAGGCGCCGAATACTATGAAGTCATTTATCATGGGGTTGTGGCTGCTATCTGTTTCACTCGGTAACTTCTTAGATACACAGATAAATTATTTTGTAACAAGTTTGAAAGATGCAGCGGGAAATATAACAGCCTCTTACTTCTGGTTCTATGTAGGCCTAATGGCAATTACTGCTGTCTTATTCTTGTTGGTTTCAAGCCGTTATAAGGAAGAGAATTATGTTCAGTCGCGGGCAGATGCAATGGACCCTCTTCTGGTGGAAAACTGATTTAGTATTGTGTAGAAAGTAAAATGTATAAAGTATAAACCTGATAGAAGAAATTTTATCAGGTTTTTTTATGTCAATTTATTACCCTAAAGTTAATTGAATGTAAAATCCTGTTTGTTTAATTTAAAAGACTTCAAACCTCATTTCCATAAAATGTCAAATCTCAAAGTTTTTTCAGGTAGAAATTCAGAATATCTGGCTGCTAAAATAGCAGGCAAGCACAAAATAAAGCTGGGCGATGTATCAATTAAAACCTTTTCCGACGGCGAACTTTGGGTAAAGTATGAAGAGAATATAAGAGGAGCAGATTTATTTATCATTCAATCTACAAATCCTCCGTTCGATAATTTATTCGAATTGCTGGTAATGATTGATGCTGCGCGCCGAGCATCTGCAAAAAGAATCAACGCCGTAATCCCTTACTTCGGTTATGCAAGGCAGGATAGAAAAGACCAGCCAAGAGTTGCAATCACTGCAAAGCTTGTTGCTAATCTTCTTACCAATGCAGGAGCTGACAGAATTATCACAATGGACTTACATGCTCCACAGGTGCAGGGCTTCTTTGATATTCCTGTTGATCATTTATACTGCTCACAGGTTTTTATGGAAAGCTTTAAGAAAATGAGAATTCCGAATCTTGCAATCGCTACCCCTGATGTAGGCGGAATAAAAATGGCACGCGCTTATGCAAAAAGACTTCATGCTGATTTAATTGTAATAGATAAAAGAAGGCCTAAACCCAACGTTGCAGAAGTAATGAATATCATCGGCGATGTAGAAGGAAAGAACGTTTTAATTGTTGACGACTTAATTGATACCGGTGGCACATTTGTAAATGCAGTTGAAGCTTTAAAGATGAACGGCGCACTAAACGTGTACGGAGCTTGTACTCATCCTGTATTTTCAGGAAATGCAATTGAAAGAATTAATAAATCGTCTATAAAAAAATTATATGTATCTGATACATTACCTTTAAAAGAGAAGTCACCAAAGATAGAAGTAAAAAGCATCGCCAACTTATTTGCCGAAGCGATTGTGAGAACTAATAAAGACCTCTCAATTACGTCACTTTTTGATAATCTTACGTAGAAATAGGCAGTTTTTAGTAAATTGAAACCCTCTTTTATTATTGGTATTTTCAAGTATATAAAATTTTAAACATTAATATTAATTAAATAATGCAAGTAGATATTTTAATGCCGAAGATGGGTGAATCCATTATGGAAGGCACTATTCTAAAATGGCATAAGCAAGCCGGCGATAAAGTTGAAAGAGACGAAACTATATTAGAAATCTCGACCGATAAAGTTGATACAGAAGTACCTTCACCGGAATCAGGTGTAATCACAGAATTATTATTCAAAGAAGGCGATGTTGTTGAAGTTGGACACATGATTGCAAAAATGGATACCGATGCTAATGCAAAAGCAGGCGCAAGCGCTCCCGCTTCAGATGAGAAAAAAGAAGAACCAAAAACAGAAGCTAAAGAAGAAGCTCCGAAAGAAGAAGTTAAACAGGAAACAAAACCTGTTGAAACAAAAGAAGCTCCTGCCGCAGAACCTGTTGCACAATCAGGTGGCGCAAGATTCTACTCTCCGTTAGTTCTTAACATTGCTTCAAAAGAAGGAATCGGAATGGCAGAGCTTGAAGCAATCGCAGGCACTGGCGCAGAAGGCAGAGTAACTAAGAAAGATATTTTAGCATACGTACAAACACGCGGAAGCAAACCTGCTGCACCAGCACCTGTTCAAAAAACTGCTGCGACTCCTCTACCTGCAGCAAAACACGAAGAAAGAAAAATCGAACTTCCAAAACCGAAAATCGATTACAACGAAGAAGGTTTATCAGTTACAGAATTCGATAACATCCGTCAGAAGATGGCAGAGCACATGGTTGCCTCTGTAAGAATTTCACCGCACGTTACAGCTACAGTTTTAGTTGACCTAAGCGCAATCGACAAAGCGCGCGCTGCAATGAGAGACGACTTCAAAGAAAAAGAAGGATTCAATTTATCCTATATGCCTTTCATCTGCGAAGCAACAGTTAAAGCTTTGAAAGATTTCCCATTGGTAAATTCAATCATTGATGACTCAGGCACTCCTTATAAAGCAATCACAAGAAATATGATTAATCTTGGAATTGCAGTTGCGATGGATAACGGCGGACTTATAGTTCCTGTAATAAAATCAGCCGATGGTAAAAATATGATTGGTATTGCAAGAGACTTAAACGACCTTGCAAAAAGAGCAAGAGTTAAGAAACTTACACTCGATGAAATTCAAGGCGGTACATTCTCTATTACAAACTATGGGGTGTTCGGTAATGATTTAGGAACACCTATAATCAATCAACCGCAAGTTGCTATAATGGGACTTGGAGCAATTAAGAAGAGACCTATGGTAATCGAAACTGAACAAGGTGATTTCATCATGGCAAAGAGAAGTGTTTACATTACACTTGCATTCGATCACAGACTTATAGATGGCGCGCTCGGCGGTCAATTCGTTGTGAGAATTAAAGAGTACTTAGAAAACTACGCAATGTAATTTATATAATATATTTTTGCCTACTAATAGGTGATATTTTAAAGGGAGTGCTCGAAAGAGCATTCCCTTTTTTGTTTGTATTAATTATTCCATGCATACCAATTGTCTTGGATTTTCTTCCAACTTCTCGCCGCTCCATAAATTACATGCGGTTCTCCGGTTTGAGTATATGTAATTACTTCACAATGATTTAGCATTCCATTTATTGTAAAACAGACTGCTCCATCTTCAAAAGTCTGAAATTCTATACAGCCAAGATCCAAAAGCCTATTACAAAAATCCTCATGAGTTTTTTCATCTATATTTAGTTTTCGGAGTAAATCCTTATATGCATATTGTGGATTCTCACCTTCCATGTTAATATCCTTTTCTTTATATGTATATCTTTTGTCATTTAACGAGCCCCCATAATTCTTCCTATCTTGCAAACTTTTTATTTTCTCATATTTTTTAATTTCAGCCACAAATTCATTAAATCTGTTCTCTCTAATTTTAAAATAAACATAATCTGCTGCAGAAAGTTGAAATCCGTAAGTGACAAAAAAGAGAATTATAACTCCGAAGATTCCTGCAAGTACACCCAGCCTGAAATATTTTCTTGCTTCGACAAAACAATACACTGCAAATGAACTCATAATAAATCCAGTAGCAGCAACGCTAGTAAGTAGAGTTGGAAATAGAAACCCTGTTCTAATAAAAAATATAGTTGCTATAAATGGAACCATCAGATAAAGACAAATAAACCCTATTACAAAATTTGAGATACTATTTCGCGATTTCATTTCCTCTCCCACTTCATTGCAATGCCTTCTGCTTCGTATTCTTCTGCGCCAATCATCGGACCTTTGAAAGTCCTCTCTTCTACAAATCCCATTTTCTTATAAAGCGTTAATGCAGACAGATTATTTTTTAGTACTGCAATGCGGATATCTCCCGTAGCCTTTTCCAAAACCTGCTCTATTAATAATTTCCCAATTCCTTTTCTGTAATGCTTGGGCGAAATGTATAGCCAGTCGATTGTTTTTTTATTGAAACCTATAAATCCCGCAACCTCGTTATCAACACCATTTGCAATTTCCGCTATAATAATATCACCACCGAATAATCCTTCAGCAAAGGCTGCTTTCTTTAGAGGGATAAAGGCGTTCAGGTCAACCGTTCCGCGAAGCTCATCTAATCTTGCTTCATCGTGGATTTTGCAAATAAATTCCCAGTCACTTGTTTTGTAGTTTCTGATATTTATTGATTGCTGCATTATTGTCACATTCTGTTTTGCGATATTGTAAAAACAATACAACGAAAATTATTTTTCATTCTTTGACGGATTTTTGACGGATTCTTAAAAATTCAAAATTATGGATTTAGAATTCAAAGTAACATTACTGTCGCATTTTTAACGCACTCTTAATCCTCCTCTTATTAATGAAGGAAACTTATTATTACTCCCACAATATACTAAACATAAAAAAAATTTCAAAGAAGTTTCAACCTAGTAATAGGTTTATTATATACAAAATTAAAAGAATTAATTATTTTACGTTAATCAAAATCTCTCATGATGCTGAAAAAAATTCTGCTGTTCATAATTTCATTTACCATTACAATTTCTATATATTCACAGGATAAACCAAATACGAAATACTGGATTTACTTTAAAGACAAAGGCGTCTTTAATGATAAAACAAAAATCGCTCCCGGAACAAAAGCTTATGAAACTGGGAAAGCGTTATTAACAGATAGAGCTGTTAAAAGGAGAATGAAAGTTTTAGCGGAAGAAAAGTTGATTGATTTCGGTGACCTTCCTCTGGAGCAAAAATATATTGATGGGATTACAAAACTGAATATAACTCTGATTGCTGAATCACGCTGGCTTAACGGAGTCTCTGCTTATCTTACTGCATCCCAAGTAAAAAATATCAAACAATTAATTTATGTTTCCGAAGTAACTGCCGTGCGAAAATTAAATAAGCAGGAGTTTACTACTCCGCTTGATTTAACTTTTGATGAGACTAATTTTTCATTACCTCAGGAGACACATAAGCTTGATTACGGAAAATCTCTTAAGCAGATGGAAGCTGTTAACGTTCCTAAAGTTCACGACTTAAACATAACAGGCAAAGGTGTTTTTATGGCAAACATCGATGACGGATTTGAGTGGAGAACTCATCAGGCATTGCAAAACTTAGCCATACTTGGCGAACACGATTTTGTAAACGATGACGATAATACTTTTAAAGAAGACGTAAATAAATTCCCCGAACTGTTTTCGCAGGGAGAGCATGGCACTGCGACACTTTCTTTAATGAGCGGAATGAAAGAAGGCAAACTTATAAGTCCTTCGTTTGGCGCAGATATTCTTCTGGCAAAAACGGAATATGTTAAAACCGAAACACCTATGGAAGAAGATTTCTGGCTTGAAGCTGCCGAGTGGATTGAATCGCAAGGAGTTGATGTTGTAACAAGCTCATTGAACTATAAAATTTTTGATTCGCCTTACGATTCAAACACATACTCATACAAAGATTTGAACGGCAACAGAGCGATTACAACTATTGCTGCTGATAGATGCGCGTATTTAGGAATTGTTGTATGTAACTCAATGGGAAATTATTATCAGACACCTGAGCCTTCAATCACAACTCCCGCTGATGGAGATTCAGTTATTTCAGTTGGTGCAGTAAATCTTTCAGGCAAGATTGCAGGGTTCAGTTCGAACGGTCCTACTATTGATGGCAGAACAAAACCGGATGTTGTTGCGCCAGGAGTGGATATCTACGTTGCTGTTGCAAAGACATCATCAGGAAATGACAGCTCATATAAATTTGGGAATGGCACATCGTTCGCTACTCCTATCACAGCAGGTGTCTGCGGACTGATATTATCTGCTCACCCCGAGCTTACTCCGATGCAGGTACGTGATGCTTTAAGGAACACTGCTAATAATTCCTCCACACCGAATAATGTTTACGGATGGGGATTGATAAATGCTTACGATGCAATTTTATATTGGGGACCCGTTTTTAGTAATGAAGCAAAATTTAATTACACAGATAAAGGTTTGTATGTAAGAACTTACATTGCAACAAATGATAAGTTTAATGCAGGAACAGTAAAATTAAATTACTCCTCAAGCGGTGAAGATAATATGAAAGAGTATGAAATGAAATTAGTTGAAGATTTTAAAGATGGAAATAATTCAGGTTTGTATGAAACTTTTATCCCGGGGGAAACATCGGCAGGAGCAATTGTGTTCTATAATATTAAAGCAACAGGAGTATCCGGTAAAGAGTGGATATGGAAGAGATAAATTGTAATTATTCTAATTAATGGATTAACGAAATCACTTTTTTCGCTATTCCAAGATTTTTTTCAAAGACATGTTTACATTTTTCTCCTATAGAATTACGCAGATGAGCATTGGAAAGTATATGCCTGAAATTTTTATAAAAATCTTTTGAATCGTTAACTAAAATCCCTGCGCCGGTAGAAAGCATAATTTCATCTTCATCGGAATTTTTTACTTCATTAGAAAAGAACACCGGCATATTAAAAATTGCAGGCTCGAGGATGTTATGAAGTCCTGTTTTGAATCCCCCGCCAACATAACTTACATAGGCAATTGAGTACAACGAATACAAAATGCCAATAGTATCAACGATAATAATATTCTGATAAGAATAGTTTTTTAAATGAGAGTAGCGTATTGTTTTCAAATTCGGATAATTTTCGGTAACGAAATCTTCAATAGCTTTTATCTTAGTTTCCTTAGGCTCATGCGGCACTAAGAACGTGAGAAGGTTCTCCTCATAATCAGCAATTTTATCCAGCACCGGTAAAATAACATCTTCATCATCTTTCCAGCTGCTTCCCATTACAAAAACTTTCTTATCTTTAATTATTTTTTCATCTATGATTTTTTTTGCCTGAATTTTTTTTGAGGATTCATAAACTCGCTCGAACTTAGAATCCCCTACTTTTATTATTTCTACAGGGTAATTTTTTAGCTTTTCCTTATAATTTTTTTCATCGTACTCATCTATCACAAAAATTTTATCCAGCATACCATATAGATATTTTTTAAACGATAATGCTACTGGCAGCTTCCATGTAATATCTTTCTCATCATAACGCGCGTTAACTAAGTACAAGGAAATATTTTTTTTCTTTGCTTCGCTAAGAATGTTCAGCCACAAATCATATCTTATAAAAAATATTTTATCGGGATTAATAACAGAAAGGAATTTTTCAACAGAAGATTTAGTATCGAACGGAAGATAGCATTTTACAATATTTCCCTCGGGAACTTTTGCATTTTTATAACCGGACGGCGAAAAAAATGATAAGACTATATTGTAATGTTTTTTTACAAGTTCCTCAACAAACGGCAGTGCCTGCTGATATTCACCAAGCGATGCGCAGTGAATTAAAATACTTTTTTTATTTTTATCTAATGCGGAAAGCGTGTTCTCAAGATTTGCAAAAATTTCACTTCTCCCTCTGAAACCCTCACGGACTTTTTCATTGAAGAGCGAATAGATTTTAAAAAAAATCCATACCAATGGTAAAAATAAAATATTATATAGGAGGAGCCAAAGCATAAGTCAGAATTTCAGCGTTCAGATTTCAATTTTCAAGTGGGATATATTGCCAGTGCAGACAAAAGCGAGAGATACAAACCTCTGATTTATTAAAAACCAGAGGCATTGTGTAAAAATAAAATTATACTTCCATTACTTCTTTTTCTTTGTGACTTAATAGCTCATCAATTTCTTTAGTATGCTTATCCGTCATTTTTTGTATTTCCGTTTCTCCGCTTTTTCTTTCATCTTCAGAGAAATGGGCTTCTTTTTCCTGTTTCTTCAGCTCTTCAATTCCGTCTCTTCTTATATTTCTTATAGCAACTCTGGATTCTTCAGCAAATTTTTTCACAAGCTTTACAATATCCTTTCTTCTTTCCTCGTTAAGGGCTGGAATAGGAACGCGGATAACATTACCATCGTTAGCAGGATTCAAACCAAGGTCAGATGTAAGGATAGCTTTTTCAATTAATCCGATAATAGATTTATCCCACGGCTGTATTGTAATAGTGTGATAATCAGGTGTGCTAATATTTCCTACCTGAGCAATTGGTGTTGGTGTTCCGTAGTAATCAACTTTTACTCCATCAAGAAGATTTGTTGTAGCTTTTCCTGTCCTTATTCTAGCAAACTCGTTACGGGCATGCTCAACAGCTTTATCCATTGATTCCTGATGACTTTTTAATATTTCTTTAATCATGATAAAATTAAAATTTTAAATTTAAAAAGTTTCCTTTATGAAATTAATTAAGAAATTAATGTACCGATGGGCTCACCTGTAACAATTTTTTTGAGGTTATCCTTTTTATTCATATTGAAAACTAATATTGGTAATTTATTTTCCTGGCATAAAGTAATAGCAGTCATATCCATAACTTTGAGGCTCTGCTCCATTACATTTAAGTAAGAAAGTTTTTTATACATTTTTGCTTTGGGATTTTTTTCAGGATCGCAATCATAAACACCGTCAACTCTTGTTCCTTTTATAATCACGTCAGCTTTTATTTCAATTCCTCGGAGAGCAGCAGCGGTATCTGTTGTAAAGTACGGACTGCCTGTTCCACCGGAAAAAATCACAACTCTTTTCTTTTCCATGTGACGTATTGCGCGCCGCTGTATGAACGGTTCGGCAACTTCATCCATTTTAATTGCAGTCATTACACGGGTAAAAATTCCACGCTTCTCAAGAGCATTTTGAATTGCAAGCGAATTAATAATTGTAGCAAGCATACCCATTGTATCTCCTGTAACACGGTCAACTCCTTGCTGTGATGCTGATAGCCCGCGGTAAATATTTCCGCCGCCGATTACGATACCAACTTCAATTTTTAATTTTACAATTTTGAGTACTTCTTCTGAGAAATGGTCTAGAACTAAATTATCGATGCCGTAGCTTTTCTCTCCCATGAGGGATTCACCGCTAAGCTTTAGTAAAATACGTTTGAATTTAGCTGCCACAGTAGTGTTTTAGAATTTAATATATTCAGATTGTTTTAAATATTCAGTGCAAAAGTACGAACAGGGCATAAAAAAACCTGACAGCTTTTTCAAACTATCAGGTTTTTTAATTTCAGAGATTAACCTCCGAGCTGGAATCTGACCATTTCAACAACGTCAAATTCTTCACCGGAAGATTTTTTATAATCTTTAATCAGGTCCTGCACCGATCTGCCGGATTCCTTAATGGATTCCTGCTCAATAAGTGTATTATCCTGATAGAATTTCTCAACTTTATTTGTTACGATTCTTTCTGCGATGTTTTCAGCTTTGCCTTCGTTCTTAGCAACCGTCATATAAATATCTTTTTCCTTTTCAATTGTCTCTGCGCTAATTCCTGTTCTATCGATAGAAATAGGATTCATTGCAACAACCTGCATAGCAATACTTTTTGCAAGCGCTTCAGATGCATCAGAAAGTTTTCCTTTAACTGCAATCATAGAACCAAGCTTGCTGCCGAAGTGAACATAGTCAGCAACGAAACCGTCTTTTGATTCAATAAGTTTTGCTCTTCTTAATTCAGTTTTTTCTGCTACTGCAGATACGATTGAATCAAGAGTTTCTTTTACAGATAAGCCTGCGCCTGTTTTTGAACTAAGGATTGCATCCACATCTTCTGATTTTGCATTTAAAGCAGCTTCAGCAACTTCTTCAGAGAATTTCTGGAAGTTATCGCCTTTAGCAACGAAGTCAGTTTCGCAATTGATTTCAACTATAGCGCCGATTTTTTTATCGCTGCTTATCTTTGTTTTTATTGCGCCTTCGTTAGCAACTTTATCTGCTCTTTTCATTGCAGTAGCTGCGCCTTTTTTTCTTAGCAATTCAATTGCTTTTTGAATGTCGCCATCGGATTCTACTAATGCTTTTTTACAGTCATTAATCCCGGCGCCTGTTTTATTTCTTAATTCTTTTATTAAGTCTAAAGTAATTTCCATTTTGTTATAGTAGTTTTTCTCTTAATATAAAAAATATTATTAAGTATTTATAAAGCTTATTTTATTAAGCTTGTGCTTCCATTTTTTCTTTCAGCTCAGCTGATTCATCCATAGCTTTTGTCTTCGCTAATTCGTTTCCATCAATAATAGCATCTGCAATTGCGCGTGTGATAATCTCGATTGATTTCACTGCGTCATCATTTGCAGGAATCGGGAAATCAACTAAGTCAGGATCGCAGTTAGTATCAACGATTGCAAAAATAGGAATGTGCAATTTTCTTGCTTCCTGAATTGCAATGTGTTCTTTCTTCACGTCAACTAAGAAAATAGCTCCCGGAAGTTTTGTCATGTTAGCAATACCGTTTAAAACTTTTTCAAGTTTTTCTCTTTCTCTTGAAAGTACAAGTCTTTCTTTCTTTACGAAATTTTCGATTGAACCATCTTGCTCCATCTTTTGGATGTTTGTTAATTTTTTAATACTTCTTCTTACAGTATTAAAATTTGTTAACATACCACCAAGCCATCTTTCAGAAACGTAGAACGAATCGCTTCTCTCTGCCTGGGCTTTGATGATAGCTTTCGCTTGTTTCTTTGTTCCGACAAAAAGAAATTTCTTTCCTTGTGAAACAACGTTCGTAATTGCATTGGAAGCATCTTCAAGAAGTCCTAATGTTTTTTTGAGATCGATAATGTGAATGCCGTTTCTCTCCATGAAGATATAAGGGCGCATTTTCGGATCCCATCTTCTGGTCAAGTGACCAAAGTGTGAACCTGCTAAAAGTAAATCTTCGACTTGAACTTTTGCCATAATAGTTTTCTCCTATTAAATAGTTTAATAATTATTAAACAAAGCGCAATATTTATCCGTGAAAATTTGGCAGGAACTGCCAGTGGTTTCTTTCGGCGTAAACACCGAAGGATTAGGATTGGCTTTTGTTAATCTTCTACTTCCGTCATCTTTTATTAAACATCCCGATAACATCGGGACACGCGTATAATAAAATCAGGAAGTATGCTTTTTGTTTGTAAAAAATCTGTCTGTAAGAAATTAATCTTAAAGAGATTATTATCTCTTAGAGAATTGGAATTTCTTTCTTGCTTTTGGCTGACCGTATTTCTTTCTTTCAACTGCGCGTGGATCTCTTGTAAGCAAGCTGTCTGTTTTTAACATCGCTCTGAATTCAGGGTTGATGTTAACCAAAGCTCTTGCAATACCGAGTTTTATTGCGCCTACCTGACCTGTAAAACCGCCGCCTACAACATTTACGATAATATCGTAAGTGCCGAATGTGTTGGTTTTTTTCAAAGGCTGTAATATTTCCTGATAACAATTTTCAGTTGCGAAATATTTTTCCCCTTCGCGGGTATTAATTGTGATTTTTCCGTTTCCGGTTCTTAAAATCACTCTTGCAGTTGAAGTTTTTCTTCTGCCTACAGCAATATTTTCTTGTAAAGCCATTAAATAATTTGTTTAGAAAATAAAATTATAAACTTAATTCAACAGGGTTCTGTGCTCCGTGCGGATGCTCTTCACCGATATAAACTTTTAATTTGTGGATAAGTTTGTTTCCGAGTCTTGTTTTCGGAAGCATTCTTTTTACAGCATACTCAATAATTCTTTCTGGATGCTTAGCCTTCATTTCTTTATAAGAAGTGATAGTCTGTCCACCCGGATATAAGGAGTGTCTTTTGTAGTCTTTTAATTCTTCTCTTTTAACGTTAATCTTTACTTTTTCTGCGTTGATAACGATAATCCAGTCACCTGAATCAGAATTCGGAGTGAATTTTGGATTATATTTACCTCTGATTCTCTTTGCGATTTCAGATGCAGCTCTTCCGAGGATCTTATCTTTTAGATCAACAATGTACCAATTACCTGCATTTTCCGCGGTAGTAGCAAATTTAGTCGTTCTGATAGAATTTTTAATAGCGTCTTTCATTGGAATAACTCTAAAAATTTTGTAATCTTTAATTTAATAATAATGGGTTTGAAAGTCAATGAACAAGGAAGGGTGGGTTTGTACTCTTGAAAGTAAATAGTGTCCTAATGTACATTTGACTCTCGTTGCGAAACCCCTGTTTCGCAGCGTTTAATGCCCAATCAGTGGTTTGGGTATTTAGCATATGGTTGGAAACTAGGACACTACCCAAAAGTAAATCTTTTCAAAACATAATTTATTATTTATTCGGAACAATAATGTTAAAAATTGGGTTAGACTTGATTACAGCAGCTGTTTAATCTATTTTAGCTTGTTTTTCCGTATACTTAGTTCCCCTAAATGTATCACTTCCCCCTGTTTTAGCGATATAAGCATGAGATAATTACGTAATTTATTTTTATTGCTACAATATTTTCACTAAAATTCACACTTTTATTACATTTATAAACCCCAAATGAATAAACTTCTAAAACGTCAAATCCGGAAAACAATCGGCGATAACGATAAACTTTCGGAAGACTGGGCTACTCTCCTGAACCTCATTAGTGATACCTACGATGAATGTGATAATGACCGAAAATTAATTGAGCATACACTTGAAATAACCTCTGAAGAGATGATTCTACTAAATAATAAGCTTAGACAAGAATCTAAAAAAGCTCTTGACCTTGCCGATGAACGTTTAAAGCACGCAACGCGTTCATCAAACGTTGGCATTTGGGAGCATGACCTTATAACAAATGAAGTGATCTGGAATGAAACCACGTACAGCCTTTATGGTTTGAAATCTTGCGCTGAATTAAACGGAGCAGAGGCATGGCAAAAATATGTGCACCCTGAAGACCAGATTATTGCAAATGATAAAATGGAGCAGGCTATAAATAACGGAAAAGAGTTTGATATGGAGTACCGCGTAGTATGGCCGGATGAATCTGTTCGTCATCTGAGAGTAAAAGGCATGACAGAAACTGACCTAACAGGAAAAGTCATTAAAATTGTAGGAACAAAGTGGGATATTACCGAAAAGAAAATAGCACAGGATAATATTAAAAGAGAAAAAGACCTTGCCGACTCAGTTATAAACAGTCTGCCGGGAATATTTTTTCTTTTTACGCTTGACGGAAAACTTTTGCGCTGGAATAAAAACCTGGTTGAATTAACAGGATATACAAGCGAAGAAATTGCGAATATGCATCCTTTAGATTTTTTTGACGAAAATGAAAAGGAACATATTAAAAATGAAATCGGAATTGTACTTACAAATGGGCGCAGCGATACTGAAGCCCATCTGCTTACAAAAAATAAGGAAAAACTTCCTTATTTTTTTAACTCGATAAAAATAAGTTATGAAGGACAGGACTGTATAATTGGAACAACAATGGATATTGCGAAGAGAATCAAAGTTGAAACTAACCTTAAAGTAAAAAATAAAGATTTAGAAGAATTTGCTTACATTGTTTCGCATAATCTCCGCGCGCCGATAGCAAAAATACAGGGCTTAGCAACTCTGATTAATCCGCAGGAATCCGCCAGCAAAGAGAATTTAAACTTACTGAATTATATTAAAGATGAAGTAGTAAATCTTGATGTGATAATTAAAGAGATGAATTCAATTATCAGAGAAAAAGACTACATAAACTTTAACGTTTCGGTAATGAGGAGTGAAAAATCATCACTGAAAGTTAAAAATATTTATCTGATAGATGACGATGCAATAGTAAATATTATTTCTAAAAAAACATTCGAGAAATCCGGCATTGACGCAAAATTAAATGTGCATCAGAATGCAATTAAGGCTTTGGAAGAACTGAAAATTCTATCGGAAATTGACATGAATAATTTTCCAGAGATGATTTTTTTGGATATTAATATGCCTGAGATGAACGGCTGGGAATTTCTTGACGGTTTTGAAAACTTTACTGCAGAAGTAAAAAAGAATTGCAGCGTTTATATGCTAACCTCTTCCATAGACCCGAGTGACATAAAAAGATCCTATACATATAAAACGGTTAAAGATTTTATTTCAAAGCCCTTAACAAAAGATAAACTAAAAAAACTATTTACGTAATCTATTTTATCTTCTTAAACGTTTTCGCAAACTCCTCTTTCCTGAATGGGCAATCATCTCTTTCCAAGTCAAAATTCAATGCAATTTGATTCAAAGTATATTGATATTTACCTTCTCCACCACAATTTTGAGGTATATTACCCGAGGCAAACTGAACGAAAATATCAGACCCATTAATAGAGTATGTTCCGGAAAATTCCGGGATGGAATCGTTATTTGTAGATACCTTAATCACATCATTTGAAGGAAAAATTAATTGGATAGAGCCGTTAGTCCATGTTCCGTGTAGTTTTTTGTAATCAGAATCGGGAGAGCAGGAAGATAGAAGAAGTGCCAATATAAGAAATGAGAAGTACTTCACTTCCCTATACAGAAGTTTGCAAAAATATTATTAAGTATTTCATCATTTGTAATTTCTCCCGTTATCTCTCCGAGATATTTCATAGCGTTTCGGAAATCGACTGAAAGAAACTCGCCGCTCATTTTATCATCGATTGTACTCACTGCATTGTTCAGTGATGCCAATACATTTTCGAGGCAGACTTTGTGACGAAGATTTGTAAGCACAATATCTCCCGAGCCCGATGATATTCCTTTGCCGACAACTTTATCAGTCATCACCTTTTTGAACTGTTCGATTAAATTATCATTCAACAAAGAAATTCCTAATTCCTTCTTATTCGCTTCTTCTGCTTTATCTATCTTTGTATAAACAAGTATTGATTTGTTTTTATCAATATGATTTTCATAATACTTCAGGCTCTCATTTATTTTTTCTTTAGAGTCTGACGCATCGATTAAGTACACGATTAAATCTGCCTCTGAAATTTTTTCATAGCTGCGTTTTATTCCTTCGCTTTCGATTTCATCTTCGGAGAATCTCAGTCCCGCCGTATCAATTAAATTAAACAGCACTCCGTTTATTATTAAGCTCTCTTGTATATAATCTCGTGTTGTTCCTTCGATACTACTTACAATTGCGCGGTTTGTTTTCAGAAGAAAATTGAATAAGGACGACTTCCCGCTATTCGGCTGGCCCGCAATTACAAGATTCACACCTTCCCGGATAACTTTGCCCGATATATACGACTCAATTATTCCTTCAATTTTTTTACTAAGCCCCTGAATGTTTTTCTTCAGTTCATCTTTTTTTACAAACTCCAAATCTTCCTCGGCAAAATCCAATTCAAGTTCAACAAGCGAAGTAAGATTTATCAAATCCTGCCGTGTCTTTTTTACGAACTCCGATAACGAGCCTTCAAGCTGCTTTATAGAAGACTCATGCGCGGAATCTGTTTTTGATTTTATTAAATCCGCAACTGCCTCTGCCTGCGATAAATCAATTTTACCATTGAGAAAAGCGCGTTTGGTAAACTCACCCGGCTCTGCGTGTCTTATACCCAATGAAAGAATTGTGTTCAAAACTTTCTGTGTTACAAACACTCCGCCGTGGGAGGAAATCTCAAGCACATCTTCACCGGTATATGAACTTGGATTTTTAAAAACCGAAACAACTGCTTCATCGATAATTTCATTATTGTTGAATACATACCCGAAATGAATCGTATGAGAATTTAACGAAGAAATATTGAAATTATTTTTGCCTGATTTATCTTTAAAGAATATTGAAGAGATTTTTTCAAAAGCTTTCTCTCCGGAAATTCTGATTACAGAAATCCCGCCTTCACCAATCGGAGTTGATATTGCTGCTATGGTATCGTAATTATTAAGATGCATTTTGTTGTTAAACTAAAAGTAAAAATAAAAATTCTAAACAGTTTTATTTCTCATTATCAGCCAGATGAAAATCGGCGCGCCGAGAAATGATGTTACAATTCCTACTGGCAACTCTGCGGGAGCAATTATTACTCTCGCAATTACATCTGATACAGATAAAAAAATTATTCCGAGGAAGACCGATGCGGGTATTGAATACCTGTAATCATTCCCTATCAAAAGCTTTGCAATGTTCGGAATAATTAATCCCACAAAAGAAATTATCCCTGCAATTGATACTGCGCATGCAGCAAGTAATGCCGAAAGCAAAATCGAAACAACCTGAATTTTCTTTAAATTTAATCCGAGTGAAATTGCAAGTTCATCGCCGAGATTTAAAACATTCAATTCTTTTGAATAAAAAAACGCTAAGACAATCCCAACGAAAACAGGGATAGAAGTCATGGTAAATTCATTCCAACCTCTCCCTGCAAGTCCGCCGTTAAGCCAAAACAAAATCTGGTTTACACTCTGTCCTGCCAAAATCAGCAGTAAACCGTTCACCGATGCAAGCAGCGCGCTGATAGCTATTCCTATTAAGATGATTTTATTTGTAGAGATAAAATTGCTATATTTATTAGTAGATATTCTGGCAGATACATAAATGATAAGAGTAGAAATAATTGCGAACATGAATGAAACGGGTGTTATAAAGTAGAACGGAACGGCAACGGGCAGAGTGAACATTATTATAGCTCCGAGTCCGGCTCCTGCGGAAATTCCAAGTAATCCTGGCTCTGCAAGATTATTTCTAAGCAGACTTTGTAAAATCATCCCGGAGCATGAAAGCGCCGAACCGACTATAATTGTATTCAACAAACGCGGAATCCGAATATCAAACAGAACTTTTCTTATTGCATCATCGTTAATAGAATTAAAGTTAAAAATCTGAGTTAAAGGAATTTTCACTGCGCCTAAGGTCAATGAAACAAGGCACACTATAATTGTAAGTGAAAACAATAATAATATTAGTAAAAGTTTTTTGTTCAAAAGTTTAAATATTTCCGTATAAGAGATTAGTTAAGAATTGCTTTATTTCATATATATTCAATATATAAAATTCTATTTTAGGTCTTAATGAATAAATTCGGCTCGTTAAACATAAAAATTGCTCTTATATTAAGCGGCGTTTTGATTGTAGTATTGGTTTTATACTTTACTCAGGTCATCGTTCATCGCATTGAAGAGAGAGAAAGAGAAATTGCAAGACTCTACGGCAGAGCATTGGAGTACATAGCCAACGATGAAAACTCAGGTGAGTATAATTTTATCTTCAATGAAATTATACAGCAGATTGACTTTCCTATTATCGCAACAAACAGCGATAAGAATCGCATAGAGTTTTTTAAGAACGTAACGATTGATACATCAAAAGTTTTCACAAAAAAAGATACGCTATATTTGTTAAAACTTGCCGGAGAGATGGCTGATCTAAATCCTCCGATAAAAGTTACTTATAAAAATACTGTAGTGCTGAACTATGTACACTATGGGCAATCGCAGCTTGTTAACGATTTAAAAAATCTCCCTTACTTTGAGTTTGCTATCGGAGGTGTTTTTCTTTTGCTTGGATACATAGGATTTTCTTACATCAAGAAACACGAGCAGAGTAATATATGGGTTGGACTCTCACGCGAGACTGCTCATCAGCTTGGCACACCACTCACTTCTTTAATGGGATGGCATGAAATGCTGAAAATTACAGAACCGCAGACACCGGAGCTAGAAGAAGTTACGAACGAAATCGGAAACGATTTAGAAAAGCTGGATAAAATTGCAGGTAGATTTTCTAAGATAGGTTCAAAGCCACTATTAACAGAAGAAAATGTTTACGACTTAATAAAAAAAGTTGCAGATTATTTTGAGAAAAGAATTCCTACTCTAGTTTCTGCCGATGGTATTGCAACAAAAAAAGTTGTAGTTGAAATAAATGGTTCGAAAGAAGCTAAAGGGAAAATAAATAAAGACCTCTTTGAGTGGGTTATAGAAAATTTATTAAAGAATTCTCTTGATGCAATAGATAAGCCTAGCGGAAAAATTATTTTCAATCTCTCCGAGAAGTTAAAAGAGACTTGCATCGATGTTACCGATACAGGAAAAGGCATAGACTCAAAATTTAAGAAAGATGTTTTCAGACCAGGATACTCTACTAAAACGAGAGGTTGGGGACTTGGGCTAAGCCTTGCAAAAAGAATTATAGAAAATTACCACGATGGCAAACTAACTCTTAATGATAGCGCCCCAGGAAAAGGAACAACTTTCAGAATTAAATTACCCAGATAGGTTATTTGGAAAATTACATAGATAGACAATAGATATTTGGAAAAAAGTTTTATAAATAGTTTTAAGGAATACTTCTACAAATTTATTTCAAGCAGTACGCTTTTAATAGTATCGCTTCTTGTAATAAAAATTTTATTCCAGGTTGTAATATTATACTCAGGCTACAGGTGGCTCTCTGCCGATGATTATTGCCGCACAATAAAATCCTTCGAGTGGCTTCAGCACCCCGAGATTAGTTCAGGCGTGTGGCTTACTCCGCATTTCTGGCTCACAGGATTTTTTATGTTATTCATAAAAGATTTATTCTGGGCTTCGCTTACAGTTAATTTTATTTTTTCATTCTTCACGCTTATATTTTTTTATAAGTCGATTGAATTATCTTTTAATAAATTCATTGCATACTTCTCTACTCTTATTTTTTGTTTCTTTCCGTTCCAGGTCTGGCTGAGCATTTCAGGTCTGCCAGAATCCGTTTTCTTCTTCTTTGTCATGGGGGGAATTTATTATTTTCTCAAATGGAAAAAATCGGGCGGCACAACATCTTATCTTGTTATCGCAGCTATTAGCTTTGCATTATCAAATTGCTTCAGATACGAAGGATGGTTATTCTCCGTTACGTTTGTGATTTTAGTCGCATTAGATTTTTTCAAAGATAAAAAAATATCAAAAGAGTTAATAAAAAATGTTTTAATTGCTTCTATCTCGGGACTTACAATTATCTGGTGGTTAACACTAAACTACATAGACCACAAAGATGTGATGTTCTTCGCAAAGGAAACCACCAAAATTTTCGAGCAGTTCGACCACTCAAGTTTCTTTCAGAGATTAGTGCAATACCCAACGTTTATTTTATACATCGCGCCGTTTACAACTTTATTTGCATTTAAAAAAATATACGATGCATTCCGCCAGAAGAATCATGTTACCATAAAATATTTTGCTATATTTAATCTCATTCAGCTTCTCCTATTAATTATACAGGGAATGGCAGGCACTGGCGGCACCAATATGATTTCGCGTTACATCGTTATGAATGCCCTGCTCTTCGTTCCGTTTGCAATTCAGCAATGCTATGAGTTAAAGAAATTCATATCAATTCCTATCCTTGCAGGATTTGTTATCATTAATATTATATGGAGCTTTTATTATCCCATCCCCTTCAGAGAAGATACTTTTGAAGTCGGGAAATTATTGAAGAACCAATTAGAGCGGAACTACATAAAACCCGAAGGAAAAATTTATTTTGAAGAGGTTGACGGCTACTTTGATATATGGGCAATTAAAACTTTATCAAACTCACCAAACAAATTTCAGCTTGGAAATCTTGATACTCTGATTGCGCAAAACAAAAAAATGCTTTTGCAAAAAAATTCAGAGCTGAAAGCAAAATCGAAATTAAAAAAACCTGATGCTGATATTAACATTCTTGATGTAAAAACTTTTTTAGATGACAGTAAAATTCAGATTGCTATAGTAAGAAGCGAAAGCTTTAACGATAAATTAAAAAAGCTTAGCCTGAAGAATGAAGAAATCGGCGATTATAAAATTTATTATATCACTGACCGCTCAAGCTATCTAAATGATTCCACCTTCTCTATCTTTAAAAAGAAAATTATCACTTTAAAAGATAATCCCGACCAGGTTAATTACAATAAAACTCTTGCAATAAAGAAATTTGAAATTGATAATTCTAATTTCGGATTAAATCCTCAGACAATTACATTGGAGTGGGGCGCAACTGATAAAAATATTATTGATAGCTTAGACTATGAAAATTTTGATTTTGACAGGTATAAATCTGTTGTAAATATAAAACCTGCAGGTAAGGATTCCGTGGTTTTCTCTATAGAAAACAGAATTTTCTCGGATAGAAATATCGAAGACTTAATTGATTACAACAATGTAAGAAACATAGTTGTGCTAAAGCCTTTTGCGCAGCTCCAATACTCAACTATGTTTGGCAAGTTACCTTTTGAGAGCGGTGTATATAATCTTGAACTCAGACTTCGCGATACAAAAATGAATAAAGATATGATTCTGTATAAAGGGGATTCCCTCTATAAATATGAAAAGCAGAATATAAAAGATACCGCAAAAGTAAGAGGAGCAGACTCGCTGAAAAGCATTACGAAAAAGGTAATCATTCCTAAAGATAGTATTCCTATGGGATACAATATGGGGACTGTGATTGCAATGTTCCCAAATACAGATTATAACAAACTCATTAAAAAATCTCCAACTGATATTTATCAGGTGCTGATGAAGAACGGATTACAGGTTTTCCTTTCACAAAGATACCAGGGTGACCACTTCTTAAACGAGGTGTTTAAAAACTTTTAATCGTTTAATTTTACCCTGTCACTTTCAATCTATTACTTTATTACAACCATTTTTTTAGAGTCTTCAAATCCCCCGCCGCTTACCATCTTTATAAAATATATTCCACTCGGTAAACTACTTGCATCAAATTTTATTTCGTAATTTCCCTGGGGTTTCGGTTCGTTTACAAGTGTAGAA
>JBBRQV010000017.1:0-32556 GCA_038225955.1 Ignavibacteria bacterium
CATCTTTATAAAATATATTCCACTCGGTAAACTACTTGCATCAAATTTTATTTCGTAATTTCCCTGGGGTTTCGGTTCGTTTACAAGTGTAGAAATTAATTCTCCCTTCATATCATAAATCTGAATTTTTACCTGCCATAGCTTTTTCATTTCGTATCTGATTGTTGTAACAGGATTGAAAGGGTTAGGATAATTTTGAAAGAGTTTGTATGAAGCAGGGAGTTTATTAGGGTCTGCAATATTAGTATTTTCATCGGAATTATTCTTAATAGCTAAATTATAAAAAACATCAACTTTAGCCTTTAATTCTCTAAGTTTATCTATTGAATTCAGATTTGAATTTCCGCGTGCTACTAACTGGCAGCCAATTAATTTTTGTTTCTCGCCGGGTCTTACTGTAAAGTTATCGGAGATATTGAACATGTAATACCTTCTATCGTTGGGCGGTAACGGACTAATTAATGTAGAATCTGGATATGGTGATGTTCCACAGCCAATGTATGTTCCGTTTCTTTCAGTCCAGCCTGTAGAATCAACAGGATTGCCGGTGTAAGTTTTTTTAGTTGCTCTCAAAGGATTTTCAAGAGGATTATACCAGGCCATTCCATTTCTTTGTTTGCCAGACATATAATTGTAACCTGTCTGAGGGCTTGAAGGGTCAAGAGTACAGAGAAACATATTTTTATATGCAGGTGTAAAAGACATTTCCAGTGTATCACGAGTAACATTATCTATTGGTGACTGTAAAAATGTAAACCCTGACGCCGGAGGATTCCATCCATAAGATCTGCCATAACCATCTCCATCAAGATTAGAGTAGTTATAACAATAGCCAAGTTTCAAACTTGAATCATAACCTATATAATCGTCATTCTCATCACCTATTGCACAATCCTCAAAAACCCCGATTTTAGTTTTTTCCCAGTTATACTTATTTTTATTTACCACAATCCATTTATGAAAAATAACGTCGCCAAGTCCTTGCAAATCGTAAGTCCATGAAGTAAAATGTACTTCTGCAAATACCGGTGGAGTCCCTCCTGATAATCCTTCAGACGATGTATGGTTTGAACTATCAGCATCGGTCAGGCAAACAAACACTGTCTGCATAGCTCCATCAACTCCTGGAATATCAATCTGCTCATCAAACATTCCATTATTATTTATATCGGTGTAAGGGGCTCCGTATGGTACCATTAATTTCCAGTTTCTGTAATCCGCAGAAGACAGGTATGTATCAGTATTTTTTATGGAATAAATTTTAAATGAATCATTAGTCTTGAAAATAGGAATCCCTGCAGAATCAAAAACGTAACCCGGTGCATATTCGCCGTTATAGGATGCGTTCCCCAATCTAAGTTCACCGTTAATATATGCCCCGATTGAAAGCCCTGCGGTAAAACAAGCAAATTTCCCGGTACCCTTGGGCCATTCTAATCCGGCTGTATTAGTTGCACGTAAATCCTGATTAAAAACTCCCGTATTCCAAATCCATGTAGAAATATTTAAACCATCAAGTTTTCTTTGGTCTTTGATTACAAAACCAAAGCAAAGGCTTCCACTAAGCATTAAAATTATTACTATTATTTTTTTCATCTTTTTTAAAATTAAAATCTCCTGACAGATTGAATTCCCCTGGGAAGGTTTTCAAATCTGTCAGAGAGAATTCTGAGATAAATGATTCAGGTCTTCTTTGGCTTATAATAAGCCTGTGCAGGGGGGCTGCCTTTTCTTTTCTGAGACTGAATCATTCTCATTGCAACAAAAATTAAAACGGGAAGAATATCTCCATATTATTGCTATAGGAGCAGCAATAAACTGTAATGAGGCGAATTCATTACACAAATAAAATTGAGATATTCTTTTCCCGTTAATCATTTATTTAACTAAAATCATTTTTCTTGTTTGAGTAAAATTTTCTGTTTCAAGTTTGTAGAAATAAACTCCACTTGAATAGTTTGATGCGTTCCAGTTATATTCATATTCTCCTCTCAAAAGATTTTCATTTAATACAGTGCTGATTTCTTTTCCCGATACATCATAAATTTTTAATGAAGCAAAAGTATTTTCAGGAATCTGGAATTTTATTGTTGTTGAAGGATTAAACGGATTCGGATAATTCTGATACAGCATAAATGAATTCACTACTACAGAAGGATTATAATTTATTCCGATAGAAATATTTCCGTTATGGAAAACATTGTAAACGTTATCGCTTAATTGTTTTAACTTTGTAACCGAATTTCTATTGTTAGAGCCTCTTGCAATCATTTGCGCCATTACAACCGTCTGTGTATCGCCGTGATTAAATGTAAAATTATCTTTGCCGGAAGACAGTATGTATCTTCTGTCTCCGGGAGGACTTGGTTCAACATTTCCGGTAGTTACTCCACCGCAATTTTTTATAATCCCTGTATATTCAGTCCAACCCGTTCCTGTTTCAGGATCTCCTGTGTAGCAAAATTTTGTAATGTAAGGAGGAGTGGATATAGCATTTAACCATGGTGTCCCATCTTTTTTAAGACCTTTCATATAATTGTAAGCCTGACTCGGTGCGCTGCTAGGGTCTTGCTCACAAACTATTCCACCTGAACCAGTACCGGTGAAATAGCAAAATGAAGTCATGCCTAATGTATCGTTTGGTCCTGCGCTTCTTCTTATAGGTGTCCTTAACATTCTCATTCCTACTGCAGGCGGATTTGAGCCATAAACTCCATCTGTATTTGTTGCATTAAAGCAGTAGCCAAGATTGCGTGAAGAGTCACAACCAATATAATCATCCGTTGCAGATCCTAAATCCGGGTCGCATACAATTGAGGAATAAAATCCGGTCCACGCAGTATTATTTTTATTTATTATTTCCCATTTGAAAAACTGTACATCGCTTAAGCTTACACCTGATACAGAATCAGCATATGCCCATGATGTTAAATGAACTTCTGCATTCATCGGAGTTGTACCACCTGAAAATCCTTCAGATGTTGAATGTGTCTGAGGAAAGCCGTCTATCAAACAAATAAAAGTTGTTTGCGATGCATTCTTCACTCCGGGAATATCGATGCAAGCATCATACTGTCCATTCCCGTTTACATCTCGGTAAGGCGCGCCGTAAGGAATCATTGTTTGCCAGTTTGCATAGTCAACACTATTATAGCAATCGTCTCCGGGAGCTACTCTGAAAATCTGAAAGTCAGTGCTTGTCTTTGCAATTCCATTCTCAATATATCCTCCCGTGTATTCACCGTTATAAGAAGCGTTTGCCAAGCGAAGTTCTCCGTTCACATATCCTGCAAGGCAAAGTCCGGTTGTAAATATTGCAGTCTTTCCTGAACCTTTAGGCCACTCCATACCTGCAGTATTATTTGTTCTTATATCCTGATTAAATGTACCTGAATTCTGAATCCATGTAGAAATAGTATTTGGGTTTAATTGTTTTTGACTTTTTACCCCAATCGCTCCCCCATTTCCCCCTAAAATATTTTTTAAGGTAATTCCTGCATTTCCTATAGCAGTACCTATATTATTTTTTACTATAATTCCTTTTAAATCAGATGTAGTGCCTGAATTCATCTGGGAAAAAGTTGCGCCTCCGTTTGTTGATTTAATTATTAAACCACCCAAGCCGACGGCATAAATAACATCAGTAGATGGAAATGAAATTGAATATAAATCATTCGTAAATCCTGTATTAATAATTTGCCAGTTCACTCCGGCATTAGTTGTATGCAGTATCTTTCCTGATGAAGCAGTTATCCAGATATTATTTGAATCGAGAAGAACAGCGTATTTAAGATTTAGCGATGTGCCCGTATTAATTCTCCTGAATGAAAAAGTCAGCGAAGGAATTTCAAGCGTAGTTATAAAAACCACTCCGTTATCCCCTATGATTAATCCTTTCTGTCCATCGAAAGGAATGATATGATTCAGATGAGATGTAATGCCCAATGAATTTGCATTCCAATTTGTGCCGCCGTTTGATGTATTTAAAGCTGTTCCGTTATCACCTATTGCTACACCAAACGATGATCCGTACAATGCAATCGAGTTCAAACTATTTATCGTCCCCGAAACTTGTGCAGCATAATTCACTCCTGCATTTGTTGTCTTTGCAATTAAACCATTTGAACCGCAAATGAAATTAGCTTGTGGTGAAATTCCTTTTAGCGAATTGGGAAATCCTGAATTTTGTAATACCCAACTTGAACCTGAATTTGATGAAACTACTATTGCGCCATTATCACCGACTCCATAATACTTTCCAGTATAATCCAAAAGAAAATTCAGATTGGAAGTTGTTCCTGAAGTAACTTGCTGCCATACATTCCAGAAAAGAGGCTGAGAGTGCAAAGTTACTGCGGACAGAAATATAAAAAATGGAATAAATAATTTTGTTTTCATTGTTATCAATTTATTTAACTAAAATAATTTTTCTTGTTTGAGTAAAATTTTCTGTTTCAAGTTTGTAGAAATAAACTCCGCTTGGCAGATTCGAAGCATTCCATTGGTACTCATACTCACCTATTATCAAAACTTTATTTTCTAATACAGAAATCTGCCTTCCGTTTACATCGTAAATCTTTAATGATGTAAAAGTATTTTCAGGTATAAAAAATTTTATTGATGTACTTGGATTAAAAGGATTTGGATAGTTTTGCTTTAAATCATAAGTCGCCGATACTTGCGGATAGCTTTGAACGAATGAAACATCATCATCATTGAAATTAAAATTTTGATCGTAAAATATTTTAGCTGCAGTGGAAAGATTTTTTATCTTTGTAACAGAATTTAAATTACTGCTTCCTCTATCAATCACCGTAGCAAATACAATATTGAATTTTCTGTTCGGCTGAATTGTAAGTGAATCCGAACCCGTAACCATCATTGCAGATTTATTACCGGGAAGACTTGGTATAATGTTTCCATTAGTGCAAACTAATCCTTTGTACTCAGTCCACCCTGTTGAATCTTCAGGATTACCCGAGAAGCAATAATTAGTACGGTAAGGCGGATTAGTAGTGGGGTTTAACCACACCGCGCTATCTGCTTTTACTCCTCTCAAAATATTGAAAAAACGATTTGGCGTTCCTGCATAACCAAGGCACTCATACAAATCATTATTACTTGAAACGTAATTGAATGCCGTCATCCCTAACTGAGAGCCCTTATATAGAGGAGTTTTTAAAAATCTAAACCCAACTGCCGGAGGGTTTTCACCGTACACGATATCATTACTCTCTGCGTTAAATGTGTAACCCAGATTTAAGGAAGAATCACACCCTATGTAATCATCGCTTGGATTTCCTAAATAAGAAGCGCTAAATAATCCAAAGTGAGAATTTTTCCAAGCCCTGCCCGATTTATTTATTATTTCATATCGGGTAAATAGAATATTATTTAGAGTCGGGAGATTGTATCCCCATAAAGTCATGTGTACTTCGGCAAAAACAGGAAGTGTTCCACCGCTAAATCCTTCCGACGTAATATGATTGGAAGGGTCAGCATCGGTAATGCAAACAAAAATTGTCTGGTCTGCACCGGGAATGCCGGGCTTATCTATATTAAGCTCAAACGTTCCGTTATGATTTACATCTTCGTAGGGCGCGCCATAAGGAACCATCAATCCCCAGTTTGCATAATCAGGATTTGAATTTTGTGTATCACCTGCCTTAACTTTATAAAGTTTGAACGATGCATTTGTTTTAAATTTCGGGTCAGTTGGTATCAAAGCATCTACATACCCAGGTGCATACTCACCGTTATAAGTACAATTTCCCATTCTGAGATTTCCATTTATATAACAGGCAACTGATAAGCCTGCAGAAAAAATTGCATTCTTACCTGAGTACTTAGGCCACTCAAATCCTGCAGTATTACTGGTGCTCAGATTTTGAAACAACACACCTGTATTCCATACATTCGTTCTTATATTATTTGCATCAAAAGTATATTGAGATTTTATAACGGCAGGATGAACTGCATTTACAAATCCAATGAAACTAATTAAAACTGCAAAAAAGATTTTTTTCATATAGTTATTTTCTCTACACTAAAATACTTATGTATTAGGATGTAAAACAAAGATTTTTTTAAGCAGAAAAACGAAGTATTCGTGATATTTTTTTCGGACATATAAAAAAAAGAGTTATATGAAGTATCAATATCCAGCTGTTTTTCAGCTTTTGAGGTAATTTTATTACATTTTTCGGCAAGACATATTTTCATAATTTTAACCTTCTCTTAACTACTGATAATATTTAATTTATATTGAATGAAAGAAACAAAATTTTTAGAACTGGTTGGTAGCCTTAGCGAAAAGGATTTTAGGAGACTCGGAGAGTTTCTTCGTTCGCCATTTTTTAATAAAACGCAGGCTGTAATTTCACTATATAGCTATCTGCAAAAAATTTATCCGTACTTTGAAAAAATTGAACTTGCCGATATCAGCCAGAAGATTTTCGGCAGCCCCAAAAAGCAGCCCAAGGTTAAAAGCTTAATTTCTGAGTTTTGTAAGCTGACAGAGAAATTTTTTATTCAAGTAGCATTAGAAGAAAATGATTTATATCTGGAATGCAGTCTTTTAAAATATTATTCGGAAAACAATCTGATTAAGAATTTCGAAGCTCTTCAGAAAAAAATAAGCAAGAGCTTGCCGAAAGATTTCGATAAGGATGAAAGTTATTATTACAATAACGGATTGATAGAACTTGCGAAATTTCATTTTAAGCTTGAAAGAAATGAAGAGAAATTACCTGATGACATTGAAACTGTTTCAAATGAAATTGATTTGCATTTTGTAATTACCAAGCTCAATATGCTTCACTTTTTGTATTACTACAAAAAAAGTAACTCTAAAAGCGAAGCTGACTTAAACTTCTCACAGGAAATTCTTCAATATATAGAGTCAAATTCAAAAACGTTAAAGAAAGACCATCCGAATATTTATTTAAAATTTCTTGTGCTGATGACAATATGGAAACCTGATGAAGAGCAATATTATCATGAATTGAAATCGTTTGTGTTTTTGAAATTACAAAATCTCTCTCTTGGTAACGCAGAGTATTTTATCAGCGCGTTAATGAATTACACATTGGAAAAATGTAATGAAGGGCATGCAAAATTTCAACAGGAGCGTTTTGAAATTTACAGATTAACTGAAAAGAATTTTATCTTTAAAAAACTTCCGTTTGTAAATCACATTGATTTTCAGAATGCAATATCAGCATCAATAGGTGTGAATAACATAAAGTTCGCTGAGAATTTTTTCTTTGAATACAAAAACAAATTAATTCCTGAGTTCAAAAAAGATACAATCAGCCTTGCAAAGGCGCAAATACTTTTTGCGCAAAAGAAATATGATGAGGCTTTAAATATTATAAATAGGATTGATTACCTGAATAGTATTTTCTATCTGAAATCAAAAATCCTCCAGTCGAAAATTTATTATATGCAAAAGGAAATGAATGCGCAGTTTTATCTAATCGATTCTGTTAAGCATTATTTAAAAAGAAATGAAGATAAAATTTCCAAAAACAGTTACACACTTTATTGGAAATATTTTCTATACTTGCAGCGAATGATAAATACAAGCAGTAAAACAAAATCGAAACTATTGGAATTGAGATATGATTTAGAACATGAGCAGAATATCGCAAGTAAAGAGTGGCTTCTGGAAAACCTTCCGAAATAAAAAAAATTAATAAACAAAAACGCCCGCTCTATAAATAGAGAGGGCACTCAGTCATTTCAAAAACATAAATTATTTTACAACAATATTTACCATTTTATTTTTTACAACAATTATCTTAACAACTTCTTTTCCGAGTATATGCTTTATAACATTCGGATCGTCAAGCGCAGTCTGCTCTAAAGCTTTATCACTCATATCCGGCTGCATATCTACTTTACCGCGAACCTTTCCGTTCACAGAAAATACAATCGTAACCATATCTGCCTTTGCAAGGCTCTCATCATACTCCGGCCATTTTTCATAGCTAAGTAATGCCGTATTACCGAGTCTTGCCCAAAGCTCTTCAGCAATATGCGGAGCAAAAGGTGAGAGAAGCAAAATAAAATTATTTAAAATTTCTTTGCTGATGGTTTCAACTTTATATAACTCGTTTGTAAAAATCATCATCTGAGCTATTGAAGTATTGAACTTCATATCCATATCATTAATATCATTAGTAATCTTTTTAATCGTGAAATGAAGAAGCTTATTTACTCTAGCATCGGGTTCATTACCGGTAACATTCGATTTTAAATTTCCTGTTTCTTCGTCCATAACCAATCTCCATATTCTTTTCAAAAATCTGTTCATGCCTTCTATTCCTGCAGTGCTCCATGGCTTTGCAGCTTCTAGCGGTCCCATGAACATTTCGAAAAGTCTAAGTGAGTCAGCTCCGAATTGCTCTATCACTTCGTCAGGATTTACAACATTCCCTCTTGATTTACTCATCTTCTGTCCGTCTTCACCCAATACCATCCCCTGATTAAATAATTTTCTGAACGGTTCATCATGCATCACATACCCTAAGTCATATAAAAATTTCTGCCAGAACCTTGCATAGAGCAAATGCCCTACTGCGTGCTCAGAGCCGCCGATATATAAATCAACCGGCATCCAGTAATTTTCTTTTTGCTTATCGACAAATACTTCAGAATTTAACGGGTCAATAAATCTTAAAAAATACCAGCTTGAACCTGCAAGCTGAGGCATTGTATTAGTCTCGCGTTTAACGCGCTTACCCGTTCCTTTATCCACAACATTTACCCAGTCCGTAATATTTGCCAATGGAGATTCACCAGTTCCTGAAGGTTTATACGACTCAACATCAGGCAATAACAATGGTAATTCATCCTCACTTAATGCTTTAGATTCTCTATCATTAATATGTAAAATCGGAAACGGCTCACCCCAATATCTTTGACGCGAGAAAAGCCAGTCACGCAATTTATAATTTACGCTTCGCTTGCCTATTTTATTTTCTTCTATCCAGTTTATTATTTTTTCTTTTGCTTCAGTAGTTGTAAGTCCGTTCAAAAATCCTGAGTTGAAAGCATACCCTTCCCCTGTAAAACATGTATCACCTTTCTTTGTATCTTCAAGAAATTTATGAAACTCTCTATCGCTCTTGCCGTCAATTATTCCAATTCCCGGACCTGACATAATTATTTCACTTCCATCCTCAGATTTTATTTTTTTGAATGCAGCCGCATAAAAATCAACGGGAATACAAACAGGAACCATTTCAAGATTAAATTTCTTTGCAAACTCCATATCTCTTTCATCATGTCCGGGCACACTCATTATTGCGCCTGTTCCATAGCTGACTAATACATAATCAGAAATAAGCACAGGGATTTTTTTACCGTTAGCGGGATTTATAGCATATGCCCCTGTGAAAGCGCCTGTCTTATCTTTCGATAGCTCAGCTCTCTCTAAATCAGATTTTCTTGCAGCAGTTAAAATATATTCATCAACTGTTTTTAAATTCTCCGACGTAGTAATTTCTGAAACCAAAGGATGCTCGGGTGCAAGCACCATATACGTTGCGCCGAAAATTGTATCTGGGCGGGTAGTAAATACCTCTATAAATCTTCCGTCATCAAGATTTTCACTTTCAATTTTAAACTTTATCATCGCGCCTTCGCTTCTGCCAATCCAGTTACGCTGAATTTCTTTCAGGTTCGCAGGCCAGTCAAGTTCTTCCGAGCTTTTTAATAATCTATCCGCATACTTTGTAATGCGCAGCTTCCATTGACGCATATTTCTTCTTACAACTGTATGCCCTTTTTCAATCTGCTCTGCAACTTCATCGTTTGCCAATACAGTGCCAAGCTCAGGCGACCAATTCACAGGTCCGTCTGATAAATAAGCTAATCTATGCGAATCAAGAAATTCTCTCTTTGCATTTTCATCTAAGCCTTCAGGAATTTTTAATTCGTTTAAAGGCTTCGCTTTGTTTTCAGCATCATCGTAATATGAATTATATAATTTTAAAAATATCCACTGAGTCCATTTGAAAAACTTTTCATCAGAGGTATTAACTTCTCTGTCCCAGTCATACGATAAGCCGATTGATTCAAGCTGCTTTCTGTATCTTATAATACACTCTTCAGTTCTTATCTTCGGAGCAATTCCTGTTTTTAAAGCATACTGTTCAGTAGGCAGCCCAAATGCATCCCATCCCATAGGGTGAAGCACATTAAAGCCCTGCATTCTTTTGTATCGCGCGACTATATCCGTAGCAGTGTAACCTTCGGGGTGACCAACGTGCAGCCCGGCACCGCTTGGGTATGGGAACATATCAAGCACGTAAAATTTTGGCTTACTTTTATCAAGCTTATCAAATTCAGGTGTGCGGAAAGTCTTATTTTCCTTCCAGAACTTCTGCCACTTCTTCTCTATTTCAATGTGATTATACTTCAAATGTATTTTTAATTTACTTAAACAATTTTTGAACTTCTTTTAAATCTTCATCAGATGCCTTCGGTCCCATTGCCGTTGAAAGCGAACCCTGGTACTTATCATAAAATTTCGGCTCGCCTGAATTAATTGATTTGAATTCTTTATCAAGTCCGTGAAGCGGATACAATTTTATGTGAGCGTGGTTCACTCCCATGCCTTCCATTACCAATGCCGTCCGTACAACTCTAAGTTTTCCATCAATCAGTTTGCCGAGTCTTTTCGCAGTCAGAAAAAATTTAGAATAAATTTCTTCCGGCATTTCGAATGCATACGAATCATAATGCTCCTTCGGAATTACTAAAGTCATTCCTTTTGTATTCGGGAAGACATCAAGTATTCCAATAAAATCTTCATCTTCGTAAATTTTATACGAAGGGATTTCGCCTGAAACGATTTTGCAAAAAATACAATCGGCTTTTTTCATAATATAATGAAAATAGCGATTTTAGAGGTGTAATTCAGTGGATAAAAAGAGGGTGCAAATACTATACTAAAATTTTATTATTGGATTTTTGAGGAACTTAAAATAAATTAATCTTATGAAATTATTAGTCAGTCAAAAAAATGCTTTGTTTAATATAATTGAGGGAAAAAATCTTACACCTTCGCTGTTTTCCTGGAATAATATCTCAAGCGATCTTGTAAAGACTGATACAGCTGATGTGTTAACTTACAATGAATCAGATTTTGGCTTCATTTTTGAGACAGGAAGAGGTGGGGGAATATATTGCATGTATACTCCTGGAAAAGAAGAAATAAATGAAAACTCATACCCAGGTTCTTGGGATGGAGTGCTCGCTTCTTTTAGAAAATGGTTAGATTATTTAAAAAGGGAAATTGTTTTAGAAGATAAATGGAAACGATTAAAAGAAGAAATCGAACTAATAGGTTTTAAATCTGAACAAGATAACAATAGATTTTCGTTCAAAGAGGTTAAAGAAATAGAAAATAAAATTGAGTTATTAAAAAGTAAGATTGGTCAGATTGAAAATTTGTCTTCTGATTCAATATTAGTAATAAATGATAAACTTGATTTTCTTGTTGAACAGTCAAAAGTCCTTACAAAATTTGATTGGAAAAGCTTTTTTATTGGTACAATGCTTAATATAGTTATTTCATTCATGATTCCACCAGATGTATCAAAGGCAATCTGGGGTGCAATTTCAGAAGTTTTTAAGAATTTCATTCTTTTGACGCATAAATAATCCCTTCCATTTCCATTTAATTCCACTTCCAATATAGGTATATTTACAAATGAAAAATTTAGATGCCTTATTTTTTGCAGCTCATCCCGATGATGTGGAATTATCTGCGGGCGGAACGGTGATTAAGCTGGTTAAGTCAGGCTACAAAGTCGGCATTGTTGATTTAACGCAAGGCGAACTCTCTACACGCGGTAATTTAAAATCACGGGCAATCGAAACGAAAAATGCATCGAAGATTATGGGAATACATTCAAGAGAAAATCTGAAAATCGCTGACGGCAATATTGAAAATACTGAAAAGAACAGGAAAAAAATAATTGAAGTCGTAAGAAAGTACAGACCAAAAATTGTTTTCGCGCCTTACCCGAAAGACAGGCATCCTGACCATATTAACGCAAGCAAGCTTTTGACAGAAAGTTTTTTCTATGCAGGCTTAGAAAAGATAAAAACAAAATATCCGAGCTACAGACCTGAAAAGAATTTTTACTTTGCCCAGCACTTTGATATTCCAACAAGTTTTATATTTGACATCTCTGATGTGTATGAAGAAAAACTCAAAGCTGTTATGTGCTATCAGACACAGTTTTTCACAGGGGAAACAAAAGGACCGCAGACATACATCAGCGGAAAATCTTTCTCGGATAATCTTGAAGCGCGCTGTATAAGCTGGGGATTTAAAATCGGGGTGAAATACGGCGAACCGTTTTTTACAGAGAGCGATTTGAAAGTTACAGATGAAACGCTGTTTAAAATTTAAGAGATTTAAAAGTTAAGAAATTAAATTTAATGATAGATTTAGAAAGAAAGAAAATATTGGTTTTTGATTTAGAGGTCGCTGCATACGATTTTGAGAGTCACTATGACGATGAAACAAAGGAGTATCTTACAAAATTTGCGACAACTCCACAGGAGAAATTAAATTCAATTGAAGCGTTAACATTCTCACCCTTCACATCACAAATTGTTTGTATCGGCCTGTATGATTTAAGCCGTGATAAAAGATGCTGCCTGATAAACGTTGAAGAAGATTACGAGAAGCAGCCGGAAGATGAAAAAGAAGAGTATGTTTTCGGCACTGAAAAAGAAATCATAGAAATTTTCTGGAAGAGCGTTACAACGTACAAGTACGATATTTTTGTAACGTTCAACGGTCGGGAATTTGATTGCCCATTCCTTATGTTAAGAAGTATGATACTCGGAATAAGACCGTCGTTTAATTTAATGAAAGGCTCTGATTTTACTTTCAAAGATTACCATGTGGATTTATTAAAAGAGCTGACATTCCATAAGCACTCGCCGCAAGGCGCAAGAAGAAAGTTCACTCTGGATTTTTATTGCAAGCAGCTTGGAGTGCAAAGCTCTAAGGATGGTGGAGTTACGGGAGATATGGTTGGACCTCTTTTCAGAGATAAACAGTACAGAACAATCGCAGATTATTGCATAAGAGATGTTGTTACTGAAGCAGAACTTTTCAAAAAATGGAATGAACTATTAAATTTTAATCAGTTGTATTAAAAATAGTCGAATAAAAAATTTTAATAATTTAAAAAATAATCAAGGAGAAACAAAATGAACTTAGGTCAAATGCAAGGAATGATGAAGCAAGTAAAAAAAATGCAGGAGAAAATGGACACTGTGCAGGGCGAGCTTGAAAACAAATTCGTTACTGAAGAATCAGGCGGTGGAATGGTAAAAGTTACAATGAACGGAAAAAACGTGATTACAAAAATTGAAATCGAAAAAGAAATTATAAAAGCAGAAGAATCTGAAGTAATGGAAGACCTTTTAATTGCCGCTGTAAACAAAGCTATTGAAAGCTCCAAGAAAATGGCTGATGATGAAATGTCAAAAGCTACAGCAGGAATGATTCCGAATATTCCCGGATTAAATCTTCCGAAATTTTAACAATAGTTTTCACAGGTAAAAAATGAACGGCACATCAGATATTCTTGATATATTAATAGATGAGTTTGCGAAGCTTCCTTCTATCGGTAGAAAAACTGCCCAGCGTCTTGCTATGCATATTACAAAGCAGACAACAGAAGACATTGAAAGATTTTCCAAAGCCTTAATTGAGACTAAAGAAAAAATTAAGTTTTGTAAGACCTGCATGAATATTACTGAGCATGAGGAATGTAAAATTTGTATTTCGGACAGAAGGAATAAAAGTATTATCTGCGTAGTTGAAGAGCCGCAGGATGTTTTTGCAATTGAAAAGACAAATGAATTCAAAGGAGTTTATCACGTTCTTCATGGGAGAATTTCACCGCTTGATGGTATTGGCCCCAATGAAATAAGGCTGAAAGAATTAATTATGCGCTTAGATGAAAGCACCGGGAATAAAATTGATGAGTTAATCTTAGCGTTAAATCCTACGGTAGAAGGTGAAACAACAATACTATACATTTCGAAATTAGTTAAACCGCTTGGAATAAAAATTTCACGCATTGCGCGCGGAATACCTATAGGAGCGGATATAGAGCTTACCGATGAAGTTACGCTTGCAAAAGCTATGGAAGGAAGAGTTGATGTCTAAGATAGCACCCTGGTACGTTAACTGGTTTTCAAGCAAGCTTTACCTTGAGCTTTACAAACACAGGAACGAAGATGATGCGCGAAATTTAATTAATCTTATTGAGCGAACACTTCCATTAAAGAAGGGCGATAAAGTTTTAGATGTTTGCTGCGGAGAAGGAAGACACTCCATTGAACTTGCCCGAAGAGGTTTTAGTGTTACGGGTTTTGATTTATCAAATTTTTTAATTTCAGAGGCTAAGAAGCACTACAAAGCTCTGCCTGAAAAACATATCAAAGCAAATTTTCTTAATAAGGATATGAGGAAGTTTGATTTTAATAAATCGTTTGATGCTGTAGTAAATCTTTTTACAAGCTTCGGGTACTTCGATAACGATGAAGAAAATTTTCAGGTGATAAAAAACGTTTCATCATCTTTAAAGAAAAACGGTTACTTTGTTTTTGATTTCATAAACGGCAATTGTTTAAGAAAAAATATTGTTCCTTTTGATAAGAAGATGTTCCAAGGAAAAGAGTTTACACAGAAGAGAAGAATAGAAGGAGATTTTGTAATAAAAGAAATTTCGATTAAGTCAGGCGGAAAAAAAATCAGTTATGAAGAGGTTCTGAAGCTGTATGAAATTGAAACTCTACGAAAAACATTTGCAAATAACTCGCTGAAAGTATTGACTGCATTCGGAGATTATTACGGGAATAAATACAACAAAGAAAAATCACAGAGATTAATATTAATTGCTCAAAAAATCTAAAATACTTTTTTTTCTTCTTTTAGTAATTGGCGGCTGCGGATTATTCGAAACGCGTGACGTTCAACTACCGAACACACCACGCTCTAATTTTATTCCACCTACTACTCCTGATATTGTAATCACAAATTTTACTTCGGCAATTTTTCAGAGAGATATAAACAATTATACCAGCTGTATTTCAGATTCAAACTTTGGCGGCGCAAGATTTACTTACTCGCCTGATGTAATTTCACAGGGCACATATCCTATATTTGCTACATGGGATAAGAACAAAGAAAACTCGTATTTCACTAACTTAGTTACTCAGACCTCAGATGCTTCAACATCAAATTTATTTCTCTCAAACGTTTCTTCTAACATTACAAGTGATTCAGCTGTGTATGACTCTGATTACTTATTAATATTTAATCATAACCGCGCTAATGTTGCAAAGCAGGGAAAGGGTAAATTAAGATTTGTAATTACTCATGACTCAAGAAATCTCTGGGCAATAAAAAGCTGGACTGATTTTCGCGTGAATGATTCCGATACAACGTGGAGCGTAATAAAAGCCAACTTCGTTAATTAAGCTTACCTTATGAGATTATGCAAAAACTTAAAGGTAAGATTATTCAAATTGCAGATTACTTAATTTTTGGAAATATCTTCATAGCTGTTTGTGCCATTCTAATGTCTTATTATACTTTCGTAGTATTCAACTCCTCTTTAAACTATACACTCTTTGGATTTATTTTCTTCGCAACTATAAGCAGCTACTCGTTTCATTCGTATCTCCCTACTTCAGAGAAAGAATATTCAGATAAAGTAAGCTGGGTTTTAAGACATAAGAACTACTTACTAATCTCACTTATAGCAGGGGCAATTACCTCTACAATCTTTCTTTATTTCCTCAGGCAGGATTTTAAATTAATATTAACTTTAATAGTCTTTACAGTTTTATATTCATCTCCGAAAATAAAATTTGAAAACTTTACTTTCTTTAAAAGATTCGGTACGGCAAAAACACTTTACCTTGCAGCAATATGGACTCTTGTAACAGTCTCGCTTCCGCTTACAATGATTACATCTTTCAATAGTAATGCAGGGATTTTATTTTTCTTAAACAGATTTTTCTTAATTTATACAGTTTGTATTTTGTTTGACCTAAAAGACAAAGATTATGATATACAAAGAGGAATTAAAAGTATTGTTACAATTTTAAATGAGAAAAAGATTCATAATATCTTAATTACCTGCATTATTTTATTCTTTATAACAAGCGCAGCATTTTATATTTTCAATAGTAGCATTATAATTATTGCATCATTAATTATTCCGGGAATAGTTTTGTTTTTTTTATTAAAGAGAAGCAAAGAAACAAAATCAGATTACTGGTTTTCATTTGCCCTCGATGGAATAATGATGTTATCGTCTGTATTCTATTTAATTGCTCTCGGATTTAAAATAATTTTTAATTGAGACTTAACAAGAAAAATATATCTGTCGCATTTTTTTTATTAATCACAGGATTATCCGTTTCCTCCTGCCAGAATATCTTTGCGCCTAAAATTGATACGACTAACACTACCAATATAATTACTGACCAAAAAACCGTTGAAGGACTTTATCAAAACTTTCGATATGCATACACATTCAAGGACACTACTGTTTATAGCGGACTTTTAAGCGATGATTTTGTTTTCACCTATAGAGATTATGTTTCTGGGTTTGATGTTTCATGGGATAAATTTACAGAGATGCGAACAACAAACGGACTTTTTCAGAACACACAAAAACTTGAAATCATCTGGAACAATATTGTTTATCAGGATGGAGATTCTTTAAATACTAATGTAAGAAGGAGTTTGAATTTGACGATTACCTTCAACCCGAATAACGTTGAACGGTTGAACGGGTTTGCAGATATGAACTTGGTAAGAGAAACTTCCGATTCTAAATGGAAGATAAAAAAATGGCGCGATGAAAGCTTTTAGCTTTTAATTCAATAAATTTTATTGATTAGTTAAGAACTGATTCTTTAAATCTTCAAAATAATATTTTTCGTACTGCTTTCCATTCTTCAATAAATAATCTACTATTTCATTCAGTTTTTCTTTCGGAATATTCCAGCCGTAATACTTGTTATAATCAGCAAGAATATTTTCCTTCGTTGTGAAAGTCATCAAAGATGCATCATTCCAGGTATCTCTTGATAAATCTTTTCCTTCATAATTATAAATATCTTTAAAAAATGTTATGTAGTGCCCATTCTCATCCTGATTAATATCATAAGTTTTGTAAATGATTCTTACAGGGAATTTATCAATTTCATCAAAATCGTAAGTCATAGATCGTTTGCTGTTCACCATACCTGAAAAATCTTTTGACTTCACAACTCTCTTTAAAATAAATTCCTTCATCTTCTGAATATTTCTGTTATCATTTCTTACACAGCCATGAGATTCGTATCTTAATGTCTTCTTCAAGACACCCGGTTTATTTGTACCATGAAAATATCTTAATGAACGCTCATCGTAATGCACAACAAAAAGTCCAAGCGGATTTCCGGGTCCGGGAGGAGTAGCTTCAACATCTTTTTTTGCAGGGTCAGGGTCTTTCCATGTAGGCCAGTTTCTGAATCTGAATGCTTGATAATTTCCGGTGTAAGTTTTATCCGTAGGTCTGCCAACAACATTTGGCCATGTATCTATGTAAATTGTATCTTGTCCGTAAATTTGAAATAATTGCGATTCAAATTGTGGTATATTAAGCTCCCATAAAATTTTTGCAGTATCAACAAGAAAACTTTTAGGCACTTGATAAGTTACTTTATAGAGTAAATCAGTTTTTGTAGAATCGTTTAGCTGTTCTGTTTTTTGAGTGGCAAGAATATCTGCAATCCATTTATCACTTAATATTGCAAATCTATCCAGTAGAAAACTTTCAAGTTTTTCATCAGCATCGGTTAAACTGCCCGCTTCAATTACATGGGGGACAGTTACAAGTTTTTTATTGTTTACCTGTGAATATGCTCCGCTTACACACAACAGCGATATGAATAAAAATAAAATATATCGGGGTTTCAAAAAATTAAAAATTAATTAATAAAAATTGTTTATAGAAATTACTAATTACCCATTGTATGCCAGACAGTCTTTGTCTCGGTAAATTTTTCAATGTCTTTCATGTTTTCGTTTAATTCATCGTTGTACCAATCCCAGTTCTTCGCGATGTAGTTGCTTCGTTTTACATTGTTTGCGCATAACTCCTGAATCTGTTTTTTATAATCTGTTTCATCTGCTGAATAATCAATTGCATTTACATCCATATGCCCTGCAAGGTGTGAGACGAGTTCTTTTTTCAATCCTGTTAAAATATTAATAGAGCCCGAAGGGAAATCACTTGTAGCGATTACTTCAGAGAAGCTCAATGCAGGAAGCGGATATTTTTCATTTGCAAGAATGATACATGAATTTCCCGATGCAAGCACAGGAAGAATTCTTGAAATCATCGGAAGGAAGCTTAATGTATCAGGTAGAACAATTCCTACAATGCCTGTTGGTTCGGGAATTGAAAAATTAAAATAACCTGCCTGTACAGGATTAACTGTTCCTGAAAGCTGTATCCATTTATCGCAGAAGCCTGCGTAAAAAATTATTCTATCGATTGCCACGCTTACTTCATCGCAAGCCTGCTGTGGTGTGCAGCCTGTTGAAATAATAATTTCATCAACAAATTTTCCTACACCGCTCTCAAGCATTTCTGCAAGACGATAAAAAATTTGTCCGCGCTCGAATGGAGTTTTACCGCTCCATGATGCAAAGCCGGCTCTTGCTGCAACAACTGCATTACGAACATCTTTTCTCGATGAACGGGAAATATTGCAAAGCTTATTTTTTCCTGCGTCAAAAACTTCAAGGTATCTTTCTGACTCAGTTCTTGCAAACTTTCCGCCTATGAAAAGTTTGTACATTTTAGGAATTGCTAATCTGGTTTCCATATTGTTGGATTAAACTTTTATTGAATTTAAAATTTCATCAAGCCTTATTAAGCCATGTGATTCATTGTAAATACAAAGACCATTTTTTATTATCAATACCTGCGGTGATTCATGCTCAACATGAAATCTTCTTGCAATCTCATTTGATAAGGTTCTATACTTTATCAGATCTAAAAAATAAGGAGTAATTTTTTCTTCATTATCGGATAAATTTTCTTCCCAGTCAGATTCCAAGATATCCTGCACTCTATCGCAGATGGCACATCTTCCGCTGTATTTAAAAATTAAAACTGGCTTTGTTTCCGATGCTTTAATTAAATTCTGTAATTCTTCTTCGGCTGTTAATTGAATCCAATTCATTAAATATTCTTTACAATCTCTTTCAAAACTTTACCGGCAATCGCTGATGCGCTTGCTAAAGCTTTCTTTTTATCTTTTGATTTTTCTTTTTCATCTCTTTTATCTTCCATCATTTTATCGGCAACTAAGTCTCTTGTGATTAAGCCTAAAGCTACATGTTTAAGTCCGCAGTGAACAGCAGTAATGTTTTCAGCAGCTGTTGAGTAGCCTACAACGTCTCCGCCAATTTCTCTATAGAATCTTGTTTCGGCATCTGTTTCGCTTTCAGGTCCTGTTGTACCAATATAAATCGACTCGTTAATTCTTACATTATTATCCTGTAAAACTTTATAAACTTTTTCAAATATTTTTTTATCGTAGGCATTACTCATATCAGGAAATCTTACACCGAGCGCATCATCATTTTTTCCTATTAAGGGATTATCACCCATAAGATTTATATGATCATAAATAAAAGCGATTTCTCCTGTAGAAAATCTTGGATTCAAATGTCCGACTTCATCAATTGAAATTAATTTTTTAATGCCAAGATATTTTAAAGCATAAATAACATGTCCGATATCTCTCATTTTATAACCGTCATAAAAATGAAATCTTCCTTTTAGAACGATAACATTTTCTCCTCCAATTTTTCCAAAAATAAGTTTTCCTTTTTGATCGTTATTACCTTCAAATCCAGGTGGAATATCGGAGTATTTTATTTTATCAATTTCTTTCAGGTCACTTAAGATATCAAAATCACTTTCAACATGGATTGCTGTATCGGCAGAAAAATTTTTCGGCATATTAGCTTTTATATATTCAACCGATTGCTTTATTCTTTCTATTTGTTCACTCATTTTTTATAATAATTTTAAGAACTATATTTTAAAGTCTTTCGACTAATTTTTTGGTTAATAAAGTTAGTTTAGGTTCGGTGATGCTTGCTGCTTCAAGAATTTCTTTCAGCTCAGCAACTTTTAATGTATCGGGGAAACCTTCATCAGTAATAATTGAAAGTCCAAGACACTCTATTCCGAGTTCAGATGCTGCTAAGACTTCGGGGACAGTTGACATTCCGACTACATCGCCGCCCAGCATTCTTGCCATCCTGTATTCAGCGCGGGTTTCGAGATTTGGTCCCTGCACAACAAGATAAACTCCTTTTTGAACATCGATGCTATTCTCAAGAGCGATATCTTCGGCAAGTTTAATTAATTTCTTTGAGTAAATATTTTTAGTGGGATTAATGTTCTTCCCCTGAAAATTTATAAGTGGAGAAGTGAAGTGCATGTTTATATGTCCTGAGATAATCATCAAATCAGTTCTTCTGAAAGTGGGATTCAATCCGCCACATGCATTAGATACAAGCAGAGATTTTATTCCAAGCGCATGCAATACTAATACGGGAAACACTACATCTTCATGGGAGTATCCTTCGTAGAAGTGAAATCTTCCCTGCATAGCTACAATTTTTTTCCCGGAAAGCTCGCCGAAAATTAATTTTCCTGAATGAGATTCTACAGTTGAAACAGGAAAGTTCGGGATTTCGGAATACTCAATGGCGTGTTTAATTTTTATTTCTTTTACTAATCCGCCAAGACCTGTTCCGAGAATAATACCAACATCATATTTATCGCCTGCGATTTTTTTTATATAATCTAAAGCTTCTTTATGTCTTGAATTCATTTATAAACTCTTTTTATGTAATCAAATATTAGATTCTAAAAAACAGACCTGACAGTGTGAATGCTATCAGGTCGACTTTAAAACTTTTTTAAACTTCTTTTGGTAAAATTATTTTACTTCGAAGTTCTCATCGAAAGGTCTGGATGTCAAACCAAAGTCTGTGAGATTGCCTGCTGCTGTATTGACTGTAATTTTTTCAGTCGGAGAAATTTCTATATCGGTCTTTTCTTCAGCATCTAACATCTTCGGGTTTGCAAGTTCCATTTTATAAATTCTTTTATTCTTAATGTAGTCTTCAAGTTCAGTAAGTTTATCCATCAAAAACATCTTTGTATCTTCAATCATCTTATCATTTTTCAGCTTAATTTCTTCAAGCTCTGTTCGCTGGTTCATTATATCTTCTTCAAAATTCTGCTTTACTTTCTGAGCGTTTAACTCTGCTTCACGCACGATATTCTGCGCGCGTTTTTTGGAGTTCTCTAATATCTCTTCACCTATATCCTGAGCGCGGACAATTGCTTTCTGTAGATTTACTTCGTTCTCTTTGTAAACTTCAACATCTGAGACGAGAGATTTAATTCTGTTATTTAAAGTTGCGATTTCAAGCACAAGCTTTTCATAGTGAGAGCTCACTGTATCTAAAAAAGCTTCTACTTCGTTGGGGTCGTAACCACGGAAAGATTTTTTAAAATCTTTCTTTCTGATTTCAGCAGCTTTAATATTCATAATTAATTTTAAGTTGTAGAATGAACAACGTAGAGCTATGTAATACTTGTATAATTTCTATTTCCGAAAATTGCGCTTCCTACTCTTAACATATTGGCGCCTTCTTCGATTGCAATTTCAAAATCTGAAGTCATTCCCATAGATAAATATTTGAAATCGGAATAACTTGTTTTCAGTTCATCATAAATTTTTTTTAAATCCTGAAAATTCTTTCTGATGATTTCTTTATCCTCAGTGAATTTCCCTATTGTCATCAAGCCGCATAAACGGATATTTTTTAAACCCGAAATATGTTCACAAAGCTTTCCAGCTTCATTTGGTTCAACTCCTGATTTCTGCATCTCATCACTTGTATTTACCTGAACAAGAACATCTAAAATTTTATTTCTTTTTTCAGCCTGCTTCTGAATTTCTTCTGCAAGCTTTTCACTATCAACACTATGAATTAAAGAAACGTAATCTGCTATATACTTTACTTTATTAGTCTGTAAGTGACCAATCTGATGCCAACGAATATTTTTATTAATCGAGTCTTTTTGTAAAGCATCAAATTTTTCTTTCATTTCCTGAGGCTTATTCTCACCGAAATCAATCTGACCGGCATTAAAAACCTTCAAAATATCTTCTACAGGAAATGTTTTGCTGACTGCAACAAGCGTAATTTCATTTGCATCCCGTCCAACTCGTTTACAAACCTCAATTATGTCATTTTTAAGCAGTTTTAGGTTCTCTGCTTGATAGTCTTTCACACATTAAATATAAATTTTATTACACGAATATTCAATGAACATTCAATAAATAAACACACTTAGCCGTTTAGCACTTTTTCGTAATATTTTTCATACATCGGCACAATATTATCCGTCTTAAAATATTCTGCACGCTCGCGAGCCTTTTTTGCGAACAGCTCATATTTTTTGGGAGTCGTCAATAACTCTATCGCATATCTTGCCATTCTATCTACATCACCGATTTCAGAAATATACCCTGTCTCGCCGTGAAGGTTAAGCTCAGGTAATCCGCCGACGCTGGTAGAAATAACCGGCACTCCGCAGCTCATTGCTTCAAGCGCGGAAAGTCCGAAGCTCTCGGATTGTGAAGTCATTAAAAATAAATCCGCCATAGAGAGGAGTTCGACTAATTCCGTTTGCTTACCCATAAATTTTATCGAATCATATATACCAAGCTCGCGCGCTAATGCTTCGCACTCGCTTCTATCGGGACCATCACCGACTAATATTAATTTGGACGGTACCTTTTTATTTACTTCGTCAAAAATTCTTATTACATCGGCAACTCGCTTCAAAGGGCGGAAATTGGAAACGTGGATTAAAATTTTCTCTTCTTCCAATGCATAATTTTTCCTGAAACATTTATTGTTATTAGCTATCCTTGCATATTTTTCCGTATCAATAAAGTTAGGAATCACTTCTATATCCTTTACGATTTTGTAATTCGAGAGTGTTTTATCTTTTAGATATTGTGATACAGCAGTAACTCCGTCTGACTGTTCAATGCTGAATTTCATAGTAGGAAGAAAGCTTGGCTCAAGTCCGGTAAGCGTAATGTCCGTTCCATGAAGAGTAGTAATAAATTTTATATTTTTAACGCTGCCGTTCTGACTTTTAATAATTTCTCTTGCAAGAAATGCGCTGGTTGCGTGAGGAATTGCATAGTGCGCATGAACTAAATCTATTTCATGAAACTTAGCGACTTCAACCATCTTGCTGGCAAGAGCAATGCTGTACAGGGGAAACTCAAATAAAGGGTAGCTATTGATTTCAACTTCATGATAAAAAATATTATCGACGAAGGAACTGAGACGCATCGGCATTGCATAGGATATAAAGTGAATTTCATGACCGCGAAGAGCGAGAGCTTTGCCAAGCTCGGTGGCTACAACTCCGCTGCCGCCGTATGTGGGATAACAGGTAATTCCTATTTTCATTCTAAAGAAAGTTAAGTAATGAATATATCTTTATTGTAAATTAAGTTAAATGTATTAAGTAAACATAAAGCTTTGCGCCGTTACGAAGCCGGAGCTTCGTAACGAGAACAGAAATGTGGCGCCGCGTCCCGCTCAGCGGTACGCATCCAAAACTAAAGAATTGAAGAATTCAATTCTTTAGTTTTGGTGCCCGAACTTACAGTTCGGGCGGCGCCACAATGTTTCCCAAAGCGTTTTTGTTTCTCTATTGTTTTTAATTGTGCCTTGTAATAATTTACTTTGTTAATAACGAATGAACCACAAAACGAAAATTTTTTACATTCTTCTTTTTCTTTCCCTCATAATTACAATTTCTTCTTGCAACACAATCAGGTTTAATCAGGCTCTTCAGGTAGATGAGAATGAAGACTGGCTTATGTGCGGCGGAAATTGTCAGAAGACAAATATATCCAATTCAAAAACTATAATGACTCCCCCGTTCAAATTACTATGGGATTACAGTCTCGAAGCGGGAATATCAAAGAACAGCATCTCAGCATCTGACGGAGTAGTATTTATAAACACACTCTCCGGTGAATTGCAGGCGCTTAATATTACAAACGGAAAAAGTCTTGGTAATTTTAATCAACTTGGTAAAGCAGCTTATTCAACTCCGTTAATTTATAAAAATTTTATAATCTGCACTTTTGCAGGTGATAAGAAGAGCTCTGTACTCTGTTACGATTTAAAGGGCGGACGCGAAATGTGGAGAAAAAACCTATACAATATTGAAACATCTCCAATAATTGTTGATGAAAATATTATTGTGAGCACTACTCAGGGAGAAATTACAAAGTTAAATCTTTTGGATGGCAAAGAGCAATGGAGCTTTGAAATTAAATCTCCTAAATATGGTTTTTACAGCTCTCCTTCTTACTTTGAAAATAAAATTTTAATCGGCTCAACTGACGGCAATATATACTGTATAAATTTTGCAGACGGAAAAGAACTTTGGAAATACAAAACTAACGAGTCCGTTTACGCCGATGTTTCTATTCACAATAATAAAATTTTCTGCGGTTCTGATGATAAAAATTTATACTGTTTAGATACTGCAGGGAAGTTAATATGGGCAAAGAATTTTGATTCTAAAATAATTTCATCTTGCGGATTTTACAACAACAATGCAATCGTATCCACTGTAAGCGGGTACATTTATTCTCTTAACGAAACTACAGGTAGTGAGAACTGGAAGTTCGAAACAAAGGGAACAATCCATGCTTCCCCTTTAGTAAAAGATAATAAAATATTCATCGGCTCATACGATTTCAATATTTATTGCTTGGGAGCAGAAGACGGCGCAGAATTATGGAAGTACAAAACCGAAGGAAGAATTCGCTCAAGCGCTGTTGTGTGGAAAGATTATATTTTAGTCGGCAGCGACCCTAAATATTTTTATTGCTTTAAATAATTCTTTAATGAAGAAAGTTTTTATAATCATATTGTTTTTTATTTCTTTAACTCCTCTTTTTTCACAAGAAAAAGATTCCTCGATAAATTTACCAGTGTACAATCTTTCTGTTAGTAGTATTCCGGATAATTACGATGTTTATATTGATTCAGTTTTCATAGGCAAAACCCCGGTTGTAAACCATAGACTAAAAGCTTCTGTTTATTCTTTGAAGATAATGAACTGGAATACTTTGAAGGACTGGGAAAACGAAAGTAAATATATTGTGTTGAATTTAAAAAGTGATACTTCTTTTTCCGTGACATTTCGAAATGAATATTTTATAAATACTATTCCATCCAATGCATCTGTAATAAAAAATGATTCTGTATTTGGATTTACGCCGCTCAGATTATTTTCTAAAGAAAAACTTTCCGGGAATTTTATTTTACGAAAAGACGACTACTTTGATAAAACTATTAATGTAGATAATTTTGATTTCGGAAAGAATATAGTAGAAACATTAACGCCATCCGGCATTACAAAAAATAATGTATGGAAAGATAAGAATACAAGCTTTAATACTAAAAGAAATTTTCCTTTGATTGCAGTTTTAGGAGCAGCTATTGCAGGCGGAACATTTGCTACTTTCAATTATAAAACTAAAGCGAATGATGCATACGATAGATATACTCAGACTTACAGCCCATTAGATTACGATGACTCAAAAACAAACGATACATACTCAGCAATTTTTCTTATTGCTACTCAGGTAACGCTTGGTGTACTAATCTATTTTCTCTTCGGAGATTAATCAACAATCATTGTCTTATCGGTAGGCTTACTTATTAAATTCCTCCATAGTATCGCTCCAAGAATTACACAAGCACCCATTATTGCAAAAGCAGAAGGCGTTTCACCCACTCCAAAAAATACCCATATAGGATTAAAAATTGCTTCAAGTGTTGCGATTATCATGGACTCCGTTGCTGAGACATATTTTATTCCTTCATTAAAAATCATATAACTTATTCCAATCTGAACTGCTCCGAGATAAATTAATATCGCTGCCTGAGTTCCATCCAGACTAAAATGTGGAAAAATTATCGGAAGACAAATCAGCCCAACTAGAAAATTTCCTAGTACAACGTTGCTTAATGTGTTATCCGATTTATGTAACTGTCGTTTCCATTTCAAAAAAAGCGTGAACAGCGCAAAACAAATTCCGGAGAGTATTGCTAATAAATTTCCATAGATATTCCCAATTTCAATTCTTCCAAAGAAAAATAATGCCATTCCGAATAGCACTACAAATACTGTTATAAGATTTCTTTTATCTAATTTCGTTTTGAAGAAAACGGGTTCAAGTAAAACCAAATATATCGGAGCGCTGAATTGTAAAAATATTGCATTCGCCGCAGTTGTAAGCTTTGTTGCTACAACAAATAAAATTAAAATCCCGGCAAATGTTGTAAAGCAAAGAATAGAAATTAAATCAAACGAATATTTTATCTTCTGTTTTTTTACTGCGCTGATGATTATAATCGCAAACGCTGCGATTACGGAGCGGTAAAATGAAATTTGAAATGCATCAAGCGTCTTTAATATTTTTATCGATAGCCCCCCTGTACTCCAGAAGAAGGCAGCTATTGAAATAAGGACAAGTCCTTTTCTGTGTGCAGGAATTTTACCTAAGAGCTTTGATATCATTATGAAATCCCGGCATTATACCGGGAAATTTTTTGAATGAGTTGCGAATGATTAAGATTTGTTTTTTCCTTTTGTATTATCGAGCATTATCTTAGTCATCTTTTTCAAATCATATTTATGCTTCCATCCCCAGTCCTTCTGCGCAACTTTATCATCAATAGATTTAGGCCATGAGTCTGCTATTTTCTGACGGAAATCCGGCTTGTAAGAAATTTTAAAATTCGGAATGTGTTTCTTTATCTCTGCCGCAATCTGTTTAGGATTAAAACTTAATCCGCTTATATTATAGCTTGAGCGTACTGAAAGTTTTTTTGAATCGGCTTCCATTAAATCTATCGTTGCATTAATTGCATCGGGCATAAACATCATAGGAAGCATAGTATTTTCACTGAGGAAACATTCGTACTTATTTTTTTTAACTGCTGCAGAAAAAATTTCAACAGCGTAGTCCGTTGTTCCCCCGCCCGCTTCAGTTTTGTAACTGATAAGCCCGGGATAGCGAATACTTCTTGTATCAATTTTATATCTGTGATAATAGTACTCAGCCCATCTCTCACCTGCAAGCTTGCTGATACCGTAAACTGTATTAGGCTCCATTATAGTATTCTGCGGAGTGTTTACTTTCGGAGTGGTGTTCCCGAAGACTGCAATCGAGCTTGGCCAGAAAACTTTTTTTATACCGACTTCCCGCGAGAGGTCAAGTATATTCAAAAGACTTTTCATGTTTATATCCCATGCCTGCAAAGGAAGCCGCTCGGCATTTCCCGAGAGCACTGCTGCAAGTAAATATATCTGTGTAATTTTATATCTGATAACAAAATGAATGAGACGCTTATCGTCCATTACATCAAGAAGTTGAAACGGTCCTCCATCTATTATATCCTGAGGTGCCTGCCGTATATCTGTTGCAAAAACATTTGATGCTCCGTAAACTTTACGCAGCGCAGTTGTAAGCTCAGAGCCAATTTGCCCTGCTGCCCCTATAACAAGAATTTTTTCCATTAATAAAATATTAATAAAAAATTTTATAATGAATAAAATTGGAAATTTTAAACAAAGTTGAAAGTGAGATTATCTCCCTATTAATAGACTGTACCGAATTTTCAGAAGCTCGTTGTTGTTTTTACAATGTCGATTTTTTACAGCACAATCTTTGACGGATTTTAGATGGATTTTCTTTCAATTCAAAATTTAGATTTTAGAATTAAAAGTCGCATTATTGTCACATTTTATTCTCACGCTTTTAATGACGGATTTTTGACGGATTTTTTCAATTCAAAATTTAGAATTAAAAAGTCGCGTTATTGTCGCATTTTGTTTTTACGCTTTTAATGATGGATTTCAATTCTGAATTCTGGATTTCACAGAATTTCTCCTATGGAAATATAATAATATTAAAATACTTTGTAAAGAAAAGCTTACCAATTAGTAGGGCTGGAAAAAATAGTTTGGCATAAGGCTTGTTGAACTAAAATTGAACATTTCAAAGAGGTTTTTCTTTTTCGGTTACAACTTAATAATTAACAGATGATTATTTTTTCGGATTTTCGCTAAAATAATCTTTGCAACAAATAAGGAAATTCATTAATTTATTAAAATCTTAAATTATATGAAGCCAATTTTAATAATCCTTCTTATTTCCTCACAAATATTTTCACAGGTAATTAGAAAACAGGTAAGCCTTGAATCGCCTAATGCAAGATGTTATATCTGGAACACCGGCGTTTTCGATCAGGATATGAGAACAATTAATACACCCGGTTTTGAATGGCCAAAAAATTCAGGCAAGTTTGCTAACTTCACCTGCGGTCTTACTATAGCATGCTTAGTTAACGGTAGTATAAGAACAGGCTCAGCTTCTTATAGTGGCGAATATGCTCCGGGGTATATTATTGATTCATCCGGTCACCCTCTTCCAAAGACTGATTCAACTTTCAGACATTACAAAGTTGTCAAAGGTGATAACGCTTATACAAATTATGATTATATGAATTGGGGAAGAGTGGTTCCTTATGGCGCGCCCTATATTGATGTAAACAATAATGGAATTTATGAACCTCTCATTGATACTCCCGGTGTTAAGAATGCATTGCAGACTGTTTTCATCTGCATTACCGATGGCTTTCCCGGAAATCATTCTACATCAGAGGGTTTCCCGGGAGGAACTCTTCCCTTAAATGCTGAAGTTCATCTTACTGCATGGACTTATGAATACTCTCAATTGCAGGATGTACAATTTCTTAAATGGGAGGTTTTTAATAAGAATGATTCTGACTGGACGAAATGCTACTTCTCATATTATACCGATGTGGATTTAGGAAATACAACTGATGATTATTTTGGGTGTGATTCAACACTGCGTTTAGGATACGGGTATAATGGAGTAAATTCGGATGGAGTTTACGGATTAAATCCTCCTGCATTTGGTTTACTTACTTTAAAGTCTCCCGTAAATAATGAACATAATCCTCTGAATTTTAATTATACCGTTTATTTCAAATACCCTGCTCCATGTGATTATGACGGTGGAGGCAGTCAAGGCACATACAATATTGTTCGCGGATATAAAAAAGACGGTACAAATCATTTAGACCCAACTTACTTCCCCCCAAAGCCTACAAAAATTTGTTTCCCCGGAAACCCCGAAACAGGTGAAGGATGGACTTGTTATAATGGAAGAATTCATAACTGCGGAGGATTGGATACAGGCTCGGTTCAGCCTATAATTTCAGGAAGGTCATTCTATATGTCTTTCGGAAACGAAAATTATAATTTTAATAAAGGAGATACAAACTCCATTATTCTTGCACAATTAATAGCAAGAGGAAGTAACAACAGAAATTCAGTTACAAAATTAAAGCAGCTCTCTTCTTACACAAAAGATTTTTATTCAAACAATTATATAATCGATGTAAAGCAAATTGGTACTAACATTCCCGTAAACTATACATTACATCAGAACTTCCCTAACCCTTTTAATCCTTCAACAAAGATAAATTTTGATTTGCCAAAGTCTCAGAGAGTTACTTTAAATCTTTATGATATAAATGGAAGGCTTATAAAAACTTTATTCACATCGCATCTTTCTGCCGGAGAATACTCATACGAATTGAACGAGCCATTACTTTCCAGCGGAGTTTATTTTTACTCCCTTATAACAAATGAAAGCGCATTAACAAAAAAAATGATGTTATTAAAATAAAATTTCTCTATGAAAACTCTTATTTTTATTTTCTTAATATTTTTATCCTCAAATTTATTCGCGCAGTGGAGTACAGTTGATGGACTGTGCGGCGGTCAGATTAACGATGTAAAAAAATGCGGCAATTATTTATTTGCAGCATCCGATGGCGCAGGTATTTTCCGCACCTCAGATTCAGGATTAAACTGGGAAGAGTGTAATAATGGAATTACAAATTTACAGACTAAGTCAATTGGAACCGATTTAAATAATATCTATTGCGGAACATATGGCGGCGGAGTTTTTAAATCAGCAGATTATGGAAATAACTGGATTTCGGTAAACGGAGGTTTTCTTCCTTCCTTCGTCACAAAAGTTGTTTTTTTAAATGGCACACTTACGGCAATTACGCTGAACGGAATTTATCAATTAGTGAATAATCAATGGGAAGATATGCAATTTATTTCTTCTTATGCTTCTAATATTCTAGCCTATGGAAATAAAATTTTTGCGCTTAGCTCTCAGTATATGTACAGAACAACAAACAATGGGCTGAACTGGATTCAAATCTCTTACCCTACTAACACAAACAGTTATACTTCTATGACGGTAAAAGATAATTATCTTTATACAGTCTGCAATCTAGGTGTTTACAGAATGCACACAGATAGTTTGGTTTTAAGATACTACGACCTTTCACTTTCCGGAAGTTTTCCATCTTATATCTATTCCGATTCAAATAATATTTTTGTGTGCGCAAAAAGTAAAGTTTACAGGGCCGAAAATGGAGGTCCTCTTACCTCAATATTTACATTATCTGCCTATGAAGGCTTTGTGCCTCTTTCTATTTTTTCTGATAATAATAATTTATTTATAGCAGTTGATAAAGGCGTGCTTCATACATCATTGTCGCAAATCAACTGGTCTTATCGAAATAAAGGAATTCGTAATTTAACTTTGCAATATTTAAGTTTTTCACAAAACGAAATATTTGCTGTATCAAACAATCTTGCTGTGTACAGAGGGTATCCTTCCGATAATCAATGGAGTACATTTTATTACGAGCAATCACCTTATTACAATACAGCGATATACAGCTTTGAAAGAAAAAATTCCTCTACTCTCTATATGGGAAAAGATTATGGACAGTCATTCTTGCGTTCAACAAATAATGGAATTATATGGGGACAGCCAACATCTTTTTTTGGCCAGGCTGAAATCGATTGTATTTCATTCGTTGGAAGTAATATTATTTTAGCAGGCTGGGGTGTACATATTTTTAATGAAGCAGATCCTTTTTCAACTCAAGATTTTGGAGTTGGAAGTAATATTCATTCTATCTATAACTATGGGGCAGGATTTTTAGCCTGCTCGGATTCAAACGGAATTCTAAGATTTAAACCGGATACGATTTATCCGGATGAGTTTGTTTATGATACACTTAATAACGGGCTCAGTTCCCATAGAACATACGATATTACTTTATTGGGAAATAATCTATATGCAGCTGCAGTGGATGGTATTTATAAAACTAATAAAGACAATATTAATTGGGTAAGAGTATTTTCGACAATTGATAATTCTGCTTTTTTTAAAATTCTTAATATTAACAATATTCTAGTCATTGCATCTCCAAGAAAAATTTTCACTTCGCTTGATAATGGTAACTCATGGAATCTATTATACACAGCTCCGGATAAAAAATTCATCAAAGCATTAAAAAATAATTCAGAGTATCTTTATGTTTCTATAAGTAATTACGGACTAATAAAAAGAGCAGTTGCAAATCTTATCGGAGTAAATGCTATAAACAATATTATGCCTGAAAATTTTCTTTTGCATCAAAATTATCCAAATCCGTTTAACCCGTCAACAAATATTCAGTATGATTTACCAAAGGATAATTTTGTAACAATCAAAGTTTATGATTTATTAGGAAAACAGGTAGCTAAACTCATTAATGAATTTAAACCCGCAGGAAGCTATTTGATTTCTTTTGATGGTAGTAAACTTTCCAGTGGAATTTATTTTTACAAAATTGAAACGAAAGATTTTATTCAGACAAAAAGAATGGTATTAGTGAAGTAAAGAAAAGTAAATGCAGCTCTCCCGTCAATGGCGGGCGAGCTTATTATCCGCTTTTCAAGGTTTCACTCAAAAGAAACCTTCACCACTAAATATTTGTTAATACAATTTTAGATTTTAGGGACAAACGGAATCTTTAAATTTTAAGTAATAGTTAAAACAATTATAAAATATCGATAAGAAATAGATAAAATTGATAAATCAATTAATTAATTCAGAAATTGAAACTTAACGAAACCTTCAATTAAAAACATAAAAAAAGCGGAGTTAATCCGCTTTTTTTATTAACACTTTATACTTATTACCTTCTACTCTTTACTAGCTAGTAAGGTCTGTGCTTATTTAAAAATTTAAGTCTTTCCTTATGAACATCCATGTATGAATTTGATACCGGAAGGATATGGAATCCATCCTCTACAATAATTTTTTCAGCATGAGGTACATTTGTAGCAACGTAACCTGCGTGGTGAAGCGTTACATCTGCATCGTGCTTTCCATGAATAATTAAAGTCG
>JBBRQV010000018.1:0-31749 GCA_038225955.1 Ignavibacteria bacterium
ATACCCTGTTGCAACTCTCATATCAGCAATGTCATATCTGATCATATTGTAGCTGCCGCCAAGAGTAAGCGATGTATTAGACATAAAACCTAATTCAGCCTGGGCAAATACATTTGACTGCTCAGGTCTTACTTCTATATCTGAAGTCATTGCTCCTAGAATACCATTTGCAAGAGCATAACCTTTATTGAAATTAGTATTCTTCAAATATTCACCACCAAATAAGAAACGTGTTTTTACGCTACCAGCCATTGGAGAAAGAGTAAATGTTGTTCTGCCTCCGAATTTTGTTTTGCTGGTTCTGTTAAGACCTGCAGCAAAAGGCTGATCAAGAGTAAAGCCTTCAGCAAACATGCTTGTTACGTTTGAGAAAATATTTGAGAATTTATAATCATGTGAAAGACCAATCATGCTGCTCTCAATATTGATGTGAGCATCATTTTTTAAGTATGGTACTTCAGCTGTATCAGGATAAGCATAAAATCCGTTGCTATCAACCTGACCTGATAAATTATCATATGAGTATGAATAGTTTCCGAATATCGAAACAGTTTGTTTGTTATCTGAATAAAGTGTTCCGTTCAACGTAACAAAGTTTTTGTTTGAACCGCCATGTATTCTGAAACCGTCTTCCTGCTGATGGCCGTAGTTAAGCCACATGTTTGAGTGTGCTCCGCCCATGCTGATAGAAGTATTAGTTCTGAATAAACCATACTTCCCACCTTCAACCATTTGTTTTACAGAAGTTCCGTAAGGAGCTTTTTCAGTAGTAAGCTTTACAACACCGCCTATACCCGTTCCGTAAACACTTGATGAAGGACCTTTGAACACTTCAATTCTTCCAAGAGTGGAGAAATCGATGTCGTCCATAATTGTTGATCCGTCAGCATCGGTAAGGGGAATATCATTGTAGTAAGCTTTGTAACCGATTCCATTAAAATTGGTTTGGTTACCATAGCCGCGGATAACAATTCTTGTACCTGCTGTTGTTGTTCTCATTTCCATTCTAACGCCTGGAATCATGTTTATAGTATTCATTAAATGAATACCATTAGTTCTGCTAAGGTCTCTTCCTGTTAAAACTCCGACTGATTGTGGAATTTCAATCGGTTTAAGGCCATTGATCAATCCGATAACATCAATATCACCGGTTTGATAAGTCTTCGCAGTATCTCCGTCCTGTGCTTTTAAGATAGAAGCAGAGAATACCATGAGAATAAAAAGGAGTAGGGTTTGTCTTTTCATTTTTGTTTTTAGTTTAAAAAAAGATTTTTTCGCTCTTAAAAAATTCATCTGTGAAAATTCCTTTGAGAATTAAAACCTTATTTTGCCCGAGCCGAGATAAAATAAGATGTAAATTCCTTGTGGACACAATGAACCCTGAAAAAACGATTATGCTACAAAGAGCACAAAATACTTCTGCTAACTAAATGTTAAAATGAATTGGTGACAAACAAGATTAGGCTTGCCGAGGAGGAAGTGTATCGGGTACTAATTTAATTGAAGCGAATTTGTGAGTTATATCTTTAATAGAAGTGAGTAATATTTCTGTTTTAGAAGAACTGAGTGTTGTAGGTACTAATGTAACCAAACTTAAGAACTTAATGAACTGAAGTTCCATTTTCCCATCAGTATCTTTTGCCTTATCCTTAAAATCAAAAAACGATTCAAGCTTGGAAAATAAATGTTCTTCCTTCTCATCGTTTATACAATAGAATACAGTCTTATCGCCATTATCTTCTTGTCTTGCTATATCATACATTTTGCCGTTGATATTCAGCTCTTTATCATCACTTAAATATTGCTTCACTTCATTTTTTGAAAGAGTAATCTTCTGCAGATTTTTTTCTTCTTTAATTCTTTCATTCATTTCAAAATAAATGACGTGCTGCTCTGCAAAAAACAATATTGCAAAGCCTGCAAAATTAAATGCAAAAACTGAAAGTAATATGGATACGATTAATTTTTTCAATAAATAATTGAAGTTCAGTGTTTGGTAAATCTAACAAAGTATAAATTAAAAAAAAAGTAATAAAAAAGAAATTACAACTATTTTTCTGTAAAATAGATTGGCTCAATACCCGAGAATTTTAAGATATTCTTTTAATGAATTTTCAACAGTTTCTGCTACCATCAAATGAAAATCCTCGCAACTATTCTCAACCTGGCATTTTTCAAGAGCATTGTAGTATTTTAGTCTGTTTTCATTTGAGCCGATTATATTTGCAATCGTTAATCCGTTTTGCAATAAAATCAGATTCATTATTAAACGCGATGTTCTTCCGTTGCCATCTATAAAAGGATGTATCGTAACCAGCCTCTCATGCATTTCAGCAGAAAGTATTACAGGATGAAGCTTGTCTTTATTTTCGTTATACCAATTAAAATAATTCTCCATTTCATCAATGACTTTTACAGAGTCAACCGGCATAAATCTGCTGCCTGCAATTTTTACATTCACAGTCCTGTACTTACCTGAATTATCTTTATCAATACTTCTCAGTATGAGAGCGTGAATGTCTTTCAAAATCCTTTCTGATAATTCGATTTTATCCTGAACGATTTTCTGTATATACTCAACAGCTTCATAATGGTTAATCGCCTCAAGATGGTCTGTTAAATTTTTTCCTGAAACTGTGATTCCCTTTTGAACAACGAGAGCGGTTTCTTGTAAGGTTAAAGTATTCCCTTCAATGCGGTTGCTATCGTAAGTGTATTCTAAAAAGATTGCTTCGTTTATTTTTTTGAGTTGGGCAGAATCAAGCGGTCTTAATTTATCAAGCCGTGATTTAAGGGAATTGATGGAGAATAATATGTCGTTTAATTTTGACATTAAAAATGTGATTGGTTTGCATTGCTGAGGAATGAAATACTCCTTTCTAATAAAATATTCCTTCTAAATCTTCTTCGCCGACAAGTATTTCTCTTCCCTTGGCTCCGTTGCCGCTGCCGACAATTCCCGCTGTTTCCATCTGGTCAACTATTCTTGCTGCGCGGGCGTAACCGAGTTTTAATCTTCTTTGTAATGTTGAAGTCGAGCACTGCCCAAGCTTCACTACCATTCTTGCCGCTTCTTCAAAGAGATCATCTCTCTCTTCATCTTCGCCGTTGAAAGTTCTGCGTTCAATTAATGATGGAAGCAAGTAAGGTTTTTTAAATCCAACTTGCGCATCGACGAAGTCAGCTATAAGCTCGCACTCTTCAGTGGAGATAAATGCATTCTGAATTCTAATCGGCTTTTGAGATGAAGACGACATGTAAAGCATATCACCATTACGCAGCAGCTGCTCTGCCCCCTTCATATCCATAATGGTACGCGAATCAATCTGCGATGCAACCTGATATGCAATTCTCACAGGGAAGTTTGCTTTTATAACACCGGTGATAACGTCAGTCGATGGTCTTTGTGTCGCAACAACTAAGTGAATACCCACAGCTCTTGCCATCTGTGCAAGGCGCGCAATCGGCTCTTCAATATCTTTCTTCGCGGTAATCATAAGGTCAGCAAGCTCATCAATAATAACAACTATATACGGCATTTTTTTGTGACGAATGAATTCATTATTAATAAGCTTGCCTTCTTTGTTCTTCACATTATACGCTTCAATATTTCTTACGCCTGCATTCGCAAGCTTATCATATCGGTTATCCATTTCTACAGTCAGGCTTTTCAATATGCTCACTGCATTCTGTGGACTTGTAACAATGCTCTCATTAATATCACTCGATGAAGCGAGGTAATGCTTCTTCAGTTTTGCGTATAGGTTAAGCTCAATTTTCTTCGGGTCAATCATTACAAATTTTAAATCAGACGGATGCATTTTGTAAATCAAGCTGGCAATGATTGTATTTATACCAACTGACTTACCTGAACCAGTCGCACCGGCAATAAGAACGTGAGGCATTTTTGCAAGGTCATCAATAAATACTTCGCCGTCAATGGTTTTACCCATGGCAATTGGCAGAAGTTTATCAGTAGAAGCGTATCGTTGCGATGAAACCATCGAGCGGATTCTTACCATCTGAGCTTTGCGGTTCGGGATTTCAACTCCAACTGTTCCCTTGCCCGGTATAGGAATAATTAATCTAATTCCTTTTGCCTTCATAGCGAGAGCAATATCATCCTGCAAGGATTCTATTTTTGAAAGTTTTACATCGGCAGCGGGGACGAGTTCGTATAATGTAACAACAGGTCCCGGTGTTGCAAAAACTTTTTCAATTTCAATTCCGAATTTTAATAATTTCTCCTGTAATAATCTTCCGTTGCCTGTAAGCTCTTCATCGGGGATAACTTCAAGCTCTTCTTTTGTCTGCTCGATTAATAAATCAATTCCGGGGAATTTATATCCTTCAAGTTTTTCTTCAATAAAATCATCCTCATCTTTACCCATAAGTCCTTCAAGCTCGTTTGAGTTTTCAGGATTTATATCTATCTCCGTTGCATCCGCTTTATTGATAGTTGTATTTACAAATGCGTCTTCAAAGTTCGGTGCTTCTTTTACTTTCTTTTTAAGAGGTGTTGATTTTACTTCTACCTTTGGCTTAACTTCTTCCTTTTTTTCCTCAACCGGAATTTCTTCAAATGGATTTTTTTCGATATTTACAAAAGCATTTTCAATTTCTTTCGGACGGTTTATCTCCGTTTCCTTTATTAAATCTATTTCTTCAATAGGAGCAGTTTTTGCTGCGCGTAATTTTTTTATTCTCTCTTTCTCTGCTGATACAGGGTCTTGTACAACCGGTATAAATCCTAACTTTTTTTCTTCTTTCTTTTCTTCCTGGACTGCTTTTCTTTCTGATTCTTTCTCTACTTCTTTTATCTGATGCTGGGTTGTTAAATTCTCTTCATGTTTTTTAAAGCTCTCAATAAATCTAAGGAATAATAATTTTATTCTTGCAAGAGTTTTTACTATGCTTCCGTCAACCATTAAAAATGCATCCAATACAAAAAGAAGTAAGAACACAACTGATGCACCGAAACCGCCGAGTATCTTATAAAAAATTGTTGCCCATGTATCTCCTGCTCCACCTGCATATTGAAGAAAACCTGTATTAGTCTGAGCCATTATTTTCAGAAGTCCTGTTGATACGCCCAGTATAACCATCATAAAAAATGCAAAGATGCTGAACTGAACATAGCGTCCTAATGGTTTTTTCCATAGGAGAGGAAAGCCAAGAGCAAATAAAATTACCGGAATAAAAATTGAGTAGTAACCGAAGAAATCACGAATGAAGAAAGCGGATACGTATGCGCCGCCGATACCAAGCCAGTTAAAACACTGTTCTGCATTTTTAAAATTGAAAAGTTTTTTTAACTCGAATGAATCTATTAATGTGCTGTCTTTGGGTGAGAATGTTACAAGTGATAGAAAAAGAAGAACGCTTAAAACAATTAATAGAAATCCCAGCATCTGCTTTTTCGCATCAGCAGAGATTTCAAAATCCTCTTTCTGGTTTTTAGGGCGTCGGGATTCTTTTGCTTTTATTTTCGCAGTGCGTGCCATAGTGTTCTATTATTTTTATCCGTTCTTTTTGTGTTAACTATTAAGCAACATCTTTTGCAGCCCCTGCTTCTTCTTTATCGGAAGTTGTAAGGCTTAGCTTTTTCATCTGTGCTTTTTGATTAGATTCACCTTCAAATTGTTCTTTTAGTCTTATTATTCCGCCTTTAAGCATAGGAATGCTCGGAATACTATCAATCGTAGAGCAGAAAATTAAATCCTGTTCAAATCCAAGCTCAACTAAATACTTCCCGTGCTCGGAAAGCTTCATCATGTTTAGAACTTTTGCTGAAGAAATTTTACTTTTTTCATATGCAAATGTTTTAGCAAGATTTGTTACCGCATACTCAGCATCACTTAAAAAATAATTTTCTTCGTTCTTATCAATCAACTTATTGATAATCATTCCTGCGCAGACTGCATCCTCTATACAAAAATTATTCAGTTTACCTGAACAGATTATAACGAAATCTTCGTTAAGCTCTCTTAGATATTCTACAACTGCTTTAAGATTTACAAAGCTGGCGATTATGCAATTCTTAGAATATTTTGCTTTTGAAATTGAAACCGTTCCATTTGTTGTTGAGAATACTAGTGATTTATCTTTCACAACTTCAGGCGTATACTCAAGAGGAGAATTTCCAAGATTGAAGCCTTCGATTATTTTTCCGCCGCGCTCACCGCAGAGTAAAGCATTTGCCGAACCCTTTGCAACGCGAACTGCTGTAGCTGCGTTTTCAGTGGGAATAACTTCCTTCGCACCGTTTAATAAAGCCGCAGGAATTGTGGAAGTAGCGCGAAGAGCATCTATAATAATTACATTTTTACCTTTCAATGTCATTTCATCTGTAATCAATGAATGAGTAAGATATACTTGAATATTTATCATGTACGAAAAACCTTTTAGTTTATTTGTTTTATTAATTGAACGAATAAATCAGTTTAAAAATGGTGTCTTTACGATAGAAGCTTTTACTTTTTTATCGCGTATAGCTATTTCAATTGGAGTTCCTATTTTATTAAAACCTTCTTTTATATAGGCAAGTCCGATATTTTTTGAAAGCATTGGTGACATGCTTCCGCTTGTTACTACTCCTATTTTTTCATCGCCGGAGTAAACTTCTGCTCCATGGCGCGCAACACTTCTATCGTCAACAATAAATCCAACAAGTTTTTTCTTCATACCCTCTGCTTTGCATTTCTGCATAGCTTCGCGTCCGTTGAACTCGCCTTTATCAAGCTTTGTTATCCAGCCAAGCCCTGCTTCAAGAGGATTATAATTTTCATCCATGTCGTTGCCGTATAATCTGAATGCATACTCAAGGCGTAGCGTATCTCTTGCGCCTAATCCAATAGGCTTAATATTAAATTCTTCGCCTGCTTTAAAAATTTCATTCCATAATTTTTCTGATTGCGGAATATCTGTTTTAGAATAAATTTCAAAACAGATTTTTTCTCCGGTGTAACCTGTGTGAGAAATGATGCAGTCAATTCCGGCAACCTGTCCGAATTCAAAATTATAATATTCTATTTTAGATAAATCCGTATCTGTTAATTTTTGCAAAGTAGGTAATGAATTCTTTCCCTGTATTGCAAGCAATGAAACTTCATCAGAAACATTTTTTAACTCAACATCACCAAAAGTATTTTTAGACATCCATTCTAAATCTTTTTCAATATTGGATGCATTGATAACGAGCATATAATAATCTCCGCAGTGATAAACGAGCAAGTCATCTATTACTCCGCCGTTCTCAAGGCACATTGATGAGTACTGAACTTTTCCTTTTTCAAGTTTGGATACGTCGTTAGTCGTAAGCTTCTGAACAAATGCAAACGCATCTTTGCCTCTTACTTCAACTTCACCCATGTGAGATACATCGAAGACACCGACTGATTCGCGCACAGCTTTATGCTCTGCAATTATGCCTTCGTATTGAATCGGCATTTCATATCCGGCAAACTCAACAAGCTTTCCGTTATATTTTTTATGAAGATTATTGAAAGTAGTTTTTTTCAATTATGTAATTATTTAAAATTTTTAATTTAATTTTTACTCAAGCATTTATTGAAGCTTTTGTTCAAGTTTCCATGGGGGATTAAGTCTGTTTTCCCCTGCGAAGTACAAACAAAGTACATTTTTATCCGGATCTTTCAGATGAATTTCCCTCCAAAGCCACTGCTTGTTTTCAAGCTCATCAATAAACTGCATACCTTTAGATTTCAGTTCTTTTACCTTATCATCAAGATTCTCGCATTCAAAATAAATCACCGTTCCTGAAAAACTTTCATCTTTCTTATGAATCGAAAATGTTGCTCCGCTGTCATCGGCAAACCTTGCATAGTGCTTACTTTTTACAATAGGCTCTAATCCAAGATTTTTGTAAAACTCAAACGAAGCATCAAAATTTTCAACAGAAATCGTAACCTGATTTAAATTCATTCTAAGGATAAAAAATTATTTTTTATCTGCGTTCAGTTTATCCCAATCTTTAAGGAAAGTAGCAAGTCCACTATCAGTCAAAGGATGTTTAAATAACTGGTCAATAATTTTGAAAGGCATAGTTGCAATATCAGCTCCAAGCATACATGAGTCAACAAAATGCAGTGGATGTCTTACTGAGGCAACAAGTATCTTAGTCTGATAATCATAATTTCTGTATATATTTACCATCTGAGCAACTAATTCCATTCCGTTTGCAGAAATATCATCAAGCCTTCCAACGAAAGGACTGATTATATATGCGCCTGCTTTAGCAGCAAGAACTGCCTGAGAGGCTGAGAAGCATAACGTTACGTTTGTTCTGATACCTTCATCAGCGAAAGTTCTCACAGCTTTTAAACCTTCTTTTATTAAAGGTACTTTTACAACGATGTTTGGATGAATCTTGGCAAGCTCTCTTCCTTCTTTAATAATTGCATCATACTCTACCGAAACAACTTCTGCGGAAATATCGCCGTTAACAATTGCGCAAATTGATTCAAGCATTGACTTGAAATCTTTATGACCTTCTTTTGCAACAAGGGATGGATTTGTCGTTACACCGTCAAGCAAGCCCATGGCATTTGCTTCTTTTATTTCGTCAAGGTTTGCTGTATCTATGAAAATTTTCATAATTCGTAAATAATATGTTTAAAATTAATTTAATGAATTTAGCTAAATTAAAGGTTTAATTAAATGGAAAATATAAGCATACATTAGAAAGGTATTTCTGCAAATTAACCCGCTGCCTTTATTATTTTCTTCCTGCCATATCTACAACAATCGGCGAAAAGAAAATCGCATTGGAATCGTATCTGTGCTCAAGCCAGTCCTGAAGCATTTCGTCCGCTTCGCGTGAAGAAATCGCTCCCATTTTTGCCATAATATCAAAATGAACCGAGAAAAACTTGTGCGCCCACTCAAAAACCAGGCTATCTTTATCTCCTGCCAGAATATTTGGTTTATAATCAGTTAGTTTAAGCCCGATTTTTTTGAATAATTCAGGAATTTTAAGGGCAAGGTAAGGGTCACCGCCTCCTTTTCTCCAGTATTTTCTGACGGCATCAGGAACATCCTGAAATGTTTCAGTCATTGGGTGACGCGTAATTCCTTCATAATTATAATCCTGCAAAGCAATTATACCACCCGGCTTGAGAGCTTTATAAATTTTGCTGAGAAATAATTCAGGATCGGGAACGAAAGAAATCACCCATCTTGCAAAAATGAAATCGTATTCATTTTCAGGAAGGTCGGTTTCTTCTACTATTGAGTTTATAAATTTTACATTGCCGAGGGATTTTTGCGCGCAATAATTTTTGAAATACTCTAAGTAAAACGCTGAGGGTTCTAACGCTGTTACTTCGCCTTCACTTCCGACGAGATTAAGTACGTCCATGCTTACAAATCCCGGACCTGAACCGACATCCAGGCATTTCATTCCTTTTGCAACGCCACAGCGGGAGATAAAATCATTTGTCACCCGGCCCCATACTCCGTTCTGGAATTCGAGGCGTTCCAGTTCTTTTTGGTTTACTCCTAAGATATAATCCTCACTCATTTAAATTTCCTTTTTATTTCGTTATTACTAATTTAGTAATGACAAAAGAGAAATGAAATAAGAAAAAAAAATGAAAACAAAAAAAACATGGATTCAAAAGCTTAATGATGCAAAAGACTTGCCCAGAATAATAAAGCTAAATGCAGAAGCAGAAAAAAGATGGGGCGGAAAAACTATGATAATACCTGCACCGATAGAAGTAGATGAAATTATGAAAACCGTAAAGAAGGGAAAATACATTACGATTAATGATATACGAAGTGAGCTATCCAAAAATCATAAAGTTGATATTGCCTGCCCGATAACAACGGGAATATTCGCATGGATTGCATCGCACGCAGCTGAAGAAGAAAGGCTCGCAGGGAAGAAAAGAATCACTCACTATTGGCGAACAATAAAATCAACGGGAGAACTGAACGACAAATACCCAGGCGGAATAAAAGCGCAAAAAAGAATGCTTGAAGAAGAAGGACACGAGATTATTCAAAATGGAAAGAAGTTCAGAGTGGTTATGTGAGATTTAAAAAAAAGGGGAAGAAGTTCAGAGTAATGTAGGTTTTAAATTCCGTCCCAAACAGGGTTTGGGACGGAGAAAAATATAATTTATATATTAGTTACCGGCGGCAGCTCATCTTTCTTTATTTTATTATTCCAGTTTCTGAAGAAAGGAATACCTATCAATATCAATAAAAGACCAATACCTGCATCTCTTGGATTTTGTAAAATAGTAACGATAACTAAAGTCGCGCAGAATAAAATAAATATTGCCGGCACAACCGGATAACCGACTGCCTTGAACGGCCTATGCGCATCTTTCATTTTTCTTCTCAATATAAATACACCAAGCGCGCCAGCTCCGTAAAAAATAAACGATGCAAAGATAAGCATATCAGTAAGCTGGTCGAATGTTCCCGATAACACAAGCAGACTTGACCACAATCCCTGAATTAAAAGTGAACTGTAAGGAGTTTTAAATTTCGGATGAATGTTCCCTGCTGATTTGAAAAATAAATTATCTTTTGCCATCGCAAAATAAATTCTTGATGAAGCAAGTATTGTTCCGTTAGTCGTTCCGAACGTTGATACCATAATCAAAATAGAAATAAACAGCGCGCCATTATTACCCATAAATTTTCTCATTACTTCAACTGCTACAATAGTATTTTCCGTGCTGGCAATTCCTAAAAGCTCGTTCAAAGGAAGAACATATAAGTAAGCATAGTTTACAAGAAGATAGATTGCTGTTACAAGTCCGACACCTATAAATAATGATAGCGGAATTGTTCGCTTCGGATTTTTTATTTCTCCGCCGAGGTAACCGATATTATTCCATCCGTCATAAGCCCAGAATGCGCCAAGCATAGCAGCGAACATTGCGCCGAATAATCCGAGCGAAGAATTATACGTTGCCCCCGGTGCAGCAAATATCGGCTGAATGTTAGCAGAGCTTCCTCCGCTGATTGCAAAAGCTAAACCAATAATTACAAGTATCCCGATTACTTTCAAAACGGTGAAGAGATTATTAATCGCTCCGCCAAAAATAACGCCAAGGTAATTAGCTCCCGTAAGAAATATAATAGTTATTATAGTAAGACCCTTTACACCAAAATTTGCAAAAGGAGTAAACACCCAGAACTCAAGATGCTCCATCGAGTCACTTAAATGTGGAAGCGGAATAACTGAGTTAACCGACTCGGCAAATACATAAGCAATGGAAGCAATCGATGCAGTCTGAATAACAGAGAAGCACGACCATCCGTACATGAATGCAAAAAACTTTCCGTACATATGCTTGAAGTAAACATACTGTCCGCCCGGCTCTGCTATAAGTCCGGCGATTTCTGCATTAGTTATTGAACCGAAAAGAGTAATAATACCTGCGATAAGCCAGCAGATTAAAATGAGTCCGCTTGAATGCAGCTCGAGAGACATCGGCGCCGCTTTTTTAAAAACGCCGGAGCCAATCATTGAACTTATTACTATTAAAATTGCTGTTGTAAGACCGAGACGCCTGAGAAGACCTGAGTGATGCTGGTCCACATTATCCGGTAAAGTTTCTTTCATTCTGGAAGGGTGCTTTAATTTAAAACTAATTTATAAAGAACGCTGTAATATAATAATAATGAAAATGAAATATTAATTAAAAAATATTTGGGCAGTCTCGTATAATTCCGGAGGAACGGTTTTTAATTTGGCGATAGCTTCGGAAATAGGAATATCAATTATCTCACTTCCACATACTGCGGACATACTTCCGAATTTTTTCTGAGCAATCATTTCAACTGCGTGAATGCCAAGTCTTGTGCCGAGCATTCTATCGAAGGCAGTCGGTACGCCCCCTCTTTGCACGTAACCGAGGATGGTTGCGCGTGTTTCAAATCCTGTTTTTTCTTCAATAACTTCGGCTAGCAAATTCCCTACGCCGCCTAATCTTTTCCTTCCGAAATCATCGTACTTAATATGTGCAAGTCTTTCCTTATCCATTTCAATCATCTCATCGGCAATATATTCAGCGCCTTCCGCAACAACAACAATAGAAAATAATTTCCCCCTGCTGTAGCGGTTCATAATTATTTTAATAATTTCATCAATGGACATTTTGAATTCGGGAATAAGAATAATATCTGCGCCTCCTGCAATTCCTGAGTGAAGAGCAATCCATCCGGCATGTCTTCCCATAACTTCAAGCACCATTATTCTGTGATGGGATTCAGCAGTAGTATGAAGTCTGTCTATCGCTTCCGTTGCAATTGTAACAGCGGTATCAAATCCGAATGTAATATCCGTACCTGAAATATCGTTGTCAATTGTCTTCGGAACGCCAACAATGTTGATACCAAGTTCAAACGCCTGCTGGGCAATGTGCATTGAACCATCACCGCCTATTGCAATGATTGCATCAAACTCTTCTTTCGCAACTTTATGAAGGAGAGTTTCTTTCCCGTTTTTTTCTGAGAAGGGATTAAATCGGGAAGTCCCAAGTATTGTTCCGCCTCTGTTTACAATTCCGGTTACATTTTTTAAATCGAGCGGTTTATAATGTTCATTAAATAGACCTTTCCATCCATTGTAAATTCCGATAGTATTATAATCCATCAACGAAGCTTTTCTTACAATCGCTCTGATAACAGCATTCAATCCTGGGCAATCTCCCCCGCTTGTCAATATCCCTATCTTCAACTTTCTATTGTTCCCTGCTCTTTTATGGGCGGATCGTTTATTAAATATTTGAACTTATTAATAAATTCTTCCGTCTTCATGTTTCCTATTAAGGCAAGTCTCGCAATATTTTTAATTTCATCGAAATCATTTTCCTCCATACGAATCATATATTTCCTCGCAACTTTATATCCGTCAGAATCAACATCAACTTCACGAGTCTGAATTTTATTATCTGCTCCGATAATATCCTGAAACTTTATAGGTATTAATTGTCCTTTATCAACGGTTACTATTGCTCCGCTGTTTCCGTTAAGCAAATATCTTACTGCCGCATAGCCAAGGTCCTGTGTGTATTCGCAATCAAAAGGAATCGGGTCTGCGCATCTAAGCTCATATCCTATATCTTTATTTACAATCGTTGCATCAATGCCGCGGGCTTTTAATCTTCTGCGGACTTCTTCCTTTGTTACTTTACCTATATCAATTTCAGAGAGGCGGATATTCCCGTGTGTATCTGTTTCAAGATTTACATAGGAATTTGATTTTAATTCTTCTAAATCAATCTTATGTATAATCCCCTCTGCAAGTATTGCAACTCCGTAAGGATGCCCCGATGCAAGTCTTTTTATAATTGAAACTTCAAGTATATCGCAGATTGTATTAAAACTTACTTGTGAGTTTCTGAATTCTTCTCCGATGATTGTTAATGTCGAGCCTGCTGCTTTACCAATTCCAAGCGCTAAGTGCCCTGCTTTTCTTCCCATGGTAACCACGTAATACCATCGCTTAGTGGTGGCAGCATCCATCATTAAAGATTGAACAATGTTTACACCGAAATGGCGTGCAGTCTGATAACCGAACGTCGGCATATTACCGGGAAGAGGTAAATCATTATCGATTGTTTTAGGAACATGGGCAACTTCAATCTGTCCCTGTGTAAGTTCATCAATTTTATACGCGCTTGTTGCAGTATCGTCTCCGCCGATTGTTACAAGGTAATCGACTGATAGCTGAGTAAGTGCTTTAATTGTTGCATCAAGTTTTTCTTTGCTTGAGGCAGGATTTTCCCGTGAAGTTCTTAAAATACTTCCACCGGAAAAATGGATGCGGGATACATCTTCAATTTTTAATTCTGTTACATGAGTGTGGTCGCCTTTTGCAAGCCATTCAAATCCATCATAAATACCTATTACATTAAGTCCTGAGTTTATTGCTTCGATTGTCACTGAGCGAATAACTCCGTTAATGCCGGGAGCAGGGCCGCCGCCGACTAATATTGCTAAGTTTTTTTTGTGATACTGTGCATCTTTCATAAAATAAATTTTATACCGTTTTCAAATCAACATCTTTGTTAAACTTTTTGCATATGAGCACCATTGCAAGTAAATATATTATTCCTGATAAAATAAAAACAAATTTAAAACCGATTGTCATCGCAAGTATCATAGCGCATACAGTACCGATAACAGAAAAGAATCCGTTCACTCCCCATGCAAGCGGAATAAATTTTTTCTGCTCATCGTTTATCAATCCCAAGCCCGTAGGAAATGGCATTCCCATAAAAAATCCAAGCGGGAAAATCATTACAACTGAAATAATAATTCTTATACTTAAATCATAGCTTGCAAATGCTTTAAACAAAACAGGATTTAAAAATCCAAGCGCAACTGCATATACCGCTATAACAATGAAAATTGTTTTTTTGTTAGTAAATAATTTCTTAGAATAAAAACTTCCTATGCCAGATGCTACTAACATTGTGGAAACTACTGTCAGCAGTGTAAACACCGGCTGTCCAAGTAAAAGCGTGAACTTCTGTATCATGCAAATCTGCAGCATTATGTATCCGAAGCCGAGACATGCAAAGTAAATTAAAAATTTTCTATCGAATGCCTTCTCTGTTTTCTCGTTTTTATTTTTCTTCTTTTTATTCAATATCTTTAACGGGAGAAGAATTAAAACGAATGCTACTAAAACTGTCTGCACTAATATTGCAAGCAGAGTTGTCTCTGCTACGGGCTTATCTTTTAATGCAAGAATTGCTTTATCATCCTGTGAGAAAGTTTCTTTTATTCCCTCAAAGGTTAAATTCGAGAAGCCAATGTTTTTATCGAAGAAAGGCTTATCATCGCTGGCAGGAGTTATGTTCAGCTTTGCATTACTTATTTCATTATCGATGTTATCCGATTCAATCAACTGTTTATAATATCCGTCCGGCTTTGATGTAGCATCATACTCAATAGTAAGACTTAAAGTTGCCGCTTCATTTTTTAACTTAATTATTTCATCGGGAGTAAAACCGTTCTTTTTAAACAATACACCTGCAAGAAAACTCTTGCCGCTCTCAAAATCATTCGGTGGTCTTCTAAAAACTACAATGTCATTTTTTCCATTATCTTTCCCCTCCGTAATATCAGTAACAGATTTTTTCAGTGTGGTAATTAATTTCGGCAGTTGAGTTTCGGGTCTTGAAACATATAGCACTCCGCTGTTAGTTAAATGCTTTATGTATTCATCAACAGCTTCCTTAGTTAAAATATAATTTTCAACCATGCTCATCGCTCCGCTTGAAACTGCGGAAGCAGAAATTGTATGCGCGGAAATTATAGCATCAAATTTTTCAGGCGAGTTTGTAATTACGTTTCTTGCATCATCGGTAATAAGTTTTACCTTCTGATTATTTCTTACAAGCGGGCCTGTCCAGTAAGACATCTTCTGTGAAATCAAATCGTTCAGTATTCCATTTATCTCAACTGCTGTTACACTCTTTGCATTATTATACAGGCTTGAAAGTATTTCACCGCCTCCGGCAGAGCCGATTATGAAAACATTGTTAACTGTATCCTTCGGAGCGAATGCAAGATTAGATGCATCGGCTGGCTTTGTCTCCAATGGAAATTTCTTCACATTCGGAATATTTGTAGTTGCATTTCCGTCATCAATTATCGCAAGCATTATATCGTATCCGTCTTCCTGCGCTTCCTCTTCCTTCATTACATCAATCTTAGAGAAAATATTCCAAGCTGAAAATACATTCAGGTCAGGTCTTTCTTTAATGTAGTTTCCGTAAATTTTGTTCGGAGTTGAATTGATGGGCAAGCTTCCGTTTACATCCATTAAGAACGTTAAGGTAAATACTCCAAGAACTAATGCAACTGAGGAAATAATTTTAAATTCTTTAAAACTGAAAAGTATTGCATTAACAAAAGCTAAAACAGAAAGAATTACAATCGTACCGTTTCCGCCTAAAGCAGGAACAAGAAATACAAATGCAAAGCAAGCAGTACCAGCGCCGATTAAATCAAAAAAATATAGTTTAGAAATTTCGTTCTTGAAGTAAGAAAGCAGAACGGAAATTATTAATCCTGAAAAGAAAAAAGGAATTGTAATGAGTAGGTAATATATAGGAAGATATACAAACTGAATCTTATCCGTGAGCAGACTGAACGGGTCAAACGGTATCTTATTAATTATAATGAACGATGCAAGAGTAGATACGCCAAATAGAATTGAGAGCCACGATAGCAGCTTATCGGTATTTATTTTTTTTATCTTCTCGCTGATGGAAAGAAATACTCCACTAACACCGAATCCAAGCAATGCAACACTTATGACCATAAAGGCGAAGTGATACCAAAGTGATACGGATAATATTCGGGTAAGAGTAAATTCTAATAGAAGTGTACTAAGCGCAGTGAGAAATATTCCGGTAAAATATATTGATTTAAAACTGTTTTGCTTTGCCAAAAAAATAAATTTAATTCGTTTTGTTTCCGAACCATTTCAAAATCATGCCTTTTAAATCATCAGCTTTGAACGGCTTTGTAAGCACATCGTCCATTCCATCTTTATCAAATCCTTCGGGGTTCAGCAATTGAATATTAGCAGTGATGGAAATCAGCACAGGTCTTTGCTCGCCATATTTTTTATGAATCTCTTTTGCGCAGGTGATACCATCCATTTCCGGCATTTGAATATCAAGTGTTACCAGCTCGTAGGTTTTTTTCTCTAAGTGCTCCAACGCAATTACACCGTTATCTGCTACATCAACCTCGTAGCCCATGCTGCTGAAAATTTTTGCAATTAATTTTTGATTAATTAAATTGTCTTCTGCAATAAGTATGGTCAGCGGAATTGTATCTCCTAACTTTACAGGCGGCGTTGGTTTTTGTTCTTCACTCATCGTGTATAGTAAAAATAAAAATTGTATTTATTTAAATTATTCATTTAAAAAAAATCTTTAAAGGGAATTATTAAGATATTTTCCTATAAAAGTGCTCGTTTTACTCTTTTATTATACTCATTACTCTGCTGCTTTATAAATTTTCATAAGCTTTGTAAGTAAAGCCTCCATCTTTTTAAGCGGAAGCATACTCTTTGCATCGCTTAATGCTTTCAAAGGATTCGGATGTGTCTCGATAAAAAATCCCGCAACGTTAAGTGAAGCAGCACAGCTTGCAAGCGGCTCGATAAATTCCGGCGTTCCTCCTGTTACACCTTTTTCATTCGATGGCATCTGCACTGAATGCGTTGCATCGAATATAATCGGGTAGCCTGTCTTCTTCATTATTACCATTCCGCGCATATCAACAACTAAATTATTATAACCGAATGTGCTTCCTCTTTCCGTAAGCATAATTTTTTTATTTCCTGTTGCTTCAACTTTCTTTGCCTGGTAAATCATATCTTGCGGAGCGAGGAACTGACCTTTTTTTATATTTACAATTTTACCTGATTCACCCGCTGCCTCAAGCAGTTCAGTCTGTCTGCAAAGGAAGGCAGGAATTTGCAATACGTCTGCAACTTCCGATGCAAGTTCAACATCTATTTCAGAGTGAACATCAGTAAGAATCGGTACGTTAAATTCTTTCCTTGCATCAGCAAGAATTTGCAAAGACTTATCAATTCCTATAGAGCGAAATGAATCTGACGAAGTTCTGTTTGCTTTTATGAATGACGATTTGAATATGAAAGGAATTTTTAGTTTAGTCGTGATTTCTTTTAATGTCTCGCAGGTTTTGAAAATCACGCTCTTGCTTTCAACAACGCAAGGTCCTGAGATTAAAAGGAAGTTGTTTAAATTTTTTAAGCCTAGCTCTTTTTTTAAGTAATCGGGCAGCATTTATTATATAGTATTAAATTTTCTTCTTGCTGAATTTTTCCATCCTTTGCTGAAGCTCGGCATCGGTGAACTCTTTATTATACATTCCTTTACTTTCTCTCTGTCTTAATGCTTCGTAAACGCAGATTGCAGCTGAAACAGAAACGTTCAGCGATTGTATCATTCCATACATAGGTATAACAAAATTTTTGTCGGAAAGTTTTACGGCTTCATCGGAGACACCCATGTGTTCATTGCCTACAACTATAGCGCATTTCCCCGTTAAATCTAAGTCATACAATGATACTTGCTCAACTTCATCGGATAGATGTGTGGTATAAATTTTATATCCCTGCTTTCTCAGTTCGGCAAAGCACTCTTCAGGCGTTGTATATTTTTCAGTCGACACCCATTTTTTTGCGCTGGCAGAGGAAAATTTTCCGATACGCGGGAATTTATTTGAGTTATATATTAAGTAAACCTTATCTACACCGATTGATTCGACGCTTCTGAAAATTGCGCTTACATTATGCGGGTCGTGAATGTTTTCCAATACCACAGTTAAGTCATCCTGCCTGTGTTTCGCTACTTTTGCTATCTTATTATATCTTTTTTCAGTCAACTATTAATGCTATTTCAACTTAAAAATTAAACAATTATGTTAGGTAATACAATTAAGATATTTCCGCATAAGCAATCTTATGGAATTTTAATAGCAAAAATTCTATTTTCATTAATATAAAAAATTTAAATATAGATGAAAAGATTAAGTGTTTTTTTAGCCCTTATTTTTATTTCCCTGTGCATCACATCGGCACAAGCCTCAGATAGTTTAAAGACGACAGTAAAACCCAAAGTTAAAATTGATACTCCAAGCCCTTGGGGAATATCATTTGTTTATAGTGAGAACGGGTTCGGTCCCTCATTTAACTATCATAAAAATCTAAACAGCCACACTCAATTAATAACCGGTCTTGCAATAATGAGCTGTTCAGACAGCAGAGAGTTTGAACAATATGATGGTTTCGGTAATAAAATCGTAAACAATAAAGAGAACAGAATTTTCTTACTGCCTTTAAACATTGGCATTAAAAAAGAAATCTTCAGCGATGATATCGGCGGCTCTATAAAACCGATAGTGAACTTCGGAATTTCACCTACATTAGTTTTAACAAATCCATACTCAAGAGAGTACTTCAACGCTCTTGGTTACATCCAGCCGGCATTTGCAATGGGCGGATATGCAGGCGCAGGGCTTGAATTCAGCGAGACACAATCCGTTGCTTTTTCCATCAACGTAAATTATTCATACGTTACACCAATAGGAAAAGAAGTGAATAGTTTATTCGGCAGACCAATTACAAATCTTACAGGATTTCAAATGAGCTTCGGAGTAAAATTCTAAAAATTTTATTCCTATGAAAATCATCGCCCTTGCAGGAAGCTTCAGAGAGAAGTCCTATAACAAAATGGCTTTGAAGTATATGGTGCAAGGCGCTGCAGAAGCAGGAGCAGATGTTGAAACAATAAATTTGTCCGACTACCCAATGCCGACTTACGATGAAGATACCGATAAAGCAGGTAAGCCTGAAAATGTTTTAAAGTTAAAAGAGAAACTTGCCGAAGCGCAGGGAATTCTAATCTGCACACCCGAATATAATCACTCACTTCCCGGTGGATTCAAAAATGTAATCGATTGGCTTTCCCGATTCAAAGACCAGCCCTTCAAAGGAAAATGGATTGCTCTTGCAGGCGCATCAATAAGCTCATGGGGAACTGTCCGCGCTCAGCTGGCATTTCTTCCTGTATTCAGAGCACTTGCAGCCCATGTTATATCGACACAAATCTATATTCCGCTTGCACAAAATTTATTTGATGAAGAAGGGAATCTGAAAGATGAAGGAACCAAGCAAAAATTAATTACTCTCGGTAAAGAGTTAGCAGATAAGTTAAAATAATAAAAATATTTTTTCACATAAATAGTGAACAATTAATTATATGATAAAAAGAGTTGAACTAATTCTTTCTCCAAAGGAATCAGCCGATGATAATTACATCGAAGAGCTTGTAAAAGAGAACTTAAAGCTAAAGAAAAACGATAAGTTTCACATCGAGAAAATACGAAGCTCAATAGATGCCCGCTCAAGAACTCCCCGGGTAAATTTGTTAATCGATATATATGTTAACGAGCTGCCAAAAGAAGTTCCGCCAATAAAATCTTCCTACAAAAAAACTTCCAATAATAAAAAAGTTATTATAATCGGCGCAGGTCCTGCCGGATATTTTGCTGCGCTTGAGTTAATCGAGCATGGGATTAAACCGATCATTTTTGATAGGGGAAAAGATGTCCGCGAGCGTCGAAAAGATTTAAGAGCAATTCAACAGTTCAGCATTGTAAACCCCGATTCAAATTATTGTTTCGGTGAGGGCGGCGCAGGAACGTACTCCGATGGGAAATTATATACACGCTCGCATAAGCGCGGCGATATTGATAAAGCATTAAAGATATTAGTAGAGCATGGAGCCGACTCTGATATTTTAATAGAAGCGCATCCGCATATCGGTTCAAATAAGTTACCCGAAGTTGTGCAGAGGCTGAGAGAAACTATTCTGGAGTTTGGCGGAGAGATTCATTTTGATTCTAAAGTCACGGATTTTATTATTGAAAACGATTTAATGAAGGGCGTTATCGTTAACGATAAAGAAGAACATTTAGCCGATGCAGTAATTCTTGCAACGGGACACTCTGCACGAGACATATTTTTCCTATGTCAAAAAAGAAATATTTTCCTCGAGGCAAAACCATTTGCTATCGGTGTGCGTGTTGAGCACCCGCAGAGTATGATAGATGAAGTTCAGTATAAACAAAATCCCCGCGATGAATATTTACCTGCCTCAAGCTACAAGCTTGTTACACAGGCAGATGGCAGAGGAGTGTTTTCATTCTGCATGTGCCCTGGTGGATTGATTGTGCCATCAGCAACTGCTCCGGGAGAAATTGTTGTAAACGGAATGTCGATGTCCCGCAGAGATTCAAAGTTTGCTAACTCAGGAATTGTTGTCTCGCTTGAAACAGATGACTACAAAAAAATTCTGTATGAAATTGAAAAAGAAAATCCGAACGAAATTAAAAATTTAAAAGAAGAATTCAAAACAAAATATAATTTAACTGAAATAAGTCCTGATTTCGACGGATTGCTAGTTCAGTCATTAATCGAAAAAAGATTTTTCAATGCATCTGGAAAAGATACGCAGGCAGCGCCAGCGCAAAAAATTCCTGACTTCGTAAAAGGCGTAACATCGTCCACTTTAAACGACACTTCTTACATCCCCGGAGTGTACTCTCACAATTTTGAAAATTTATTTCCTGAATTTTTTACCGGCAGATTAAAATCTGCTTTTGTTGATTACGGTAAAAAAATGAAAGGATATTTTTCAGATGAGGGTATGATGGTAGGAATTGAGTCACGCACAAGCTCGCCTGTAAAAATTCCGCGGAACAAAATTACCTATGAGCACATTCAAGTAGGAAACCTTTACCCATGTGGTGAGGGCGCAGGATATGCCGGCGGCATAATTTCCGCTGCTCTGGACGGGCAGAATGTCGCAAAGGCAATCGCTTTGAAAAAATAAAACATCCTATATGAGAGTAATATCTCTTTTGTCTCTTCTTACAATTTTTATCTCAACAAGTGTTTTCGCACAAATTTCAGATTTCAAAAAAACAGAAAATAGTTTTAAAGTATCCTACACTGATAGTACAAATAATACTATAGAGCTTTCCTCAATTTCTGTATCGGGATTAGACAGCACAAATCTTTACTTCAGTAAAACATATAACAAGGGAGATAATATCACTCCCATAAAACATATCGATTACAAAATAAATATTAGTAAAATAAATTCATTCGGATATCAATCGGAAACTACGCTAAAGGATAGGATTATTACCGGAGGAGTTATCGGCGCAGGATGCGGCGCATTAATTGGTGGTGTTGGTGTAAATTTTTTAGGCGTAGAAAGCCGTAAATTTGATATCGGAGTACCTGTTGTAGGGGCTTTGGGCGGAGGACTTTTCGGAGCCTTAGTCGGGGGAACTGTTGGGGCTATTACGGGAATAGGTGCTGATGATTATCATTCTGTTGACCTTTCTAAGGGTTCAAACAAAACAAAATTTGATTCTATAAACAATCTGATTAAAGCAGGGACTAATTTACATAAGGAAAAAGAATGAAAATAATTTTGTTGCCATTTCTGTTTTTATTCTCCGGAAGAATATTTTCGCAGAGCGATAGCGCTTACAAAACTGATAATATTTTTTATATTTCTTACCTGGATTATAACAATGAAGTTGAAAAATTAGATGATGTAAGACTTACCGATATTGATTCAATAGCTCTTTCTTTTGAAAAAGTAATATACGGTCAAAATTCTAATCTCAATAAATACGAAAAGAAGAAAATTATATTTGATAGGATAAATAAATTCGGATATAAAGTTGGTCCAAGCAAAGGTTCAATTATAGGAACGGGCGCTTTAGTGGGGTTTGGTTTAGGATTTGTTCTGGGAGTAATAGAAGGAAAGTTCAATCCTGTAGGAGATGGCAGTAGAAAACCGGAATTTGCAGATAGAATAGGAACGGGATTTCTTTTTGGAGTAGTTACAGCAATTCCCGCAACTTTAATTTCAATTATCATTAGTATTCCCGGCAAGGAGTATGAAATTTTGGATATTTCTAAATATAATAGATTTAAAAAATTTGAAATTATAAAACGATTGATAAGAAAAGGTGTAACGAAGAACCAATAAATTTTTAGAATCAAACATTCCGCGCAATATAATTTTTTCTGTATTATAATTACTTTTTATTAAAATTATTTTACACGTACAATTTACATTTCAGATGCCATCTCGGCTTATTGTAGAGGTGGCATATTTATTTATAATAATTTTTTCACTACAGATAATGATGAATCCGTTACATACAAAAAAAATCGCTGCAGAGCTTTCCATTACACAAAAGCAGGTGCTTGCCGTTGCGCAATTATTAAGCGAAGATGCTACAGTGCCGTTTATTGCGCGATACAGAAAAGAAGTTACAGGAAGTCTTGATGAAGTTTTTATCGCTGCTATAAGAGACAGAATTTCACAGCTTGAAGAACTCGATAAACGCAGAGCTGCCATATTAAATTCATTGGAAGAAAGAAAACTACTTACGGATGAATTAAAAGAAAAAATTGAAGCAGCAATTGCGCTTACCGAACTTGAAGATATATATTTACCATACAGACCAAAGAGAAGAACTAAAGCAACGATTGCAAAAGAAAAAGGATTGGAGCCGCTCGGAGAAAGGGTTTTTTCACAGGAGGATTTTGATATTATGGCGGAAGCCGGTAAATATATCGATGCAGAAAAAGGTGTGAACACAATCGATGAAGCCTTGCAGGGCGCAAGAGATATAATGGCTGAATGGATTAGTGAAAATCAGGAAGCGCGTGAAAAAATGCGTAACCTTTATCAGAAGAAAGGTGTATTCATTTCAAAAGTTGTTTCAGGTAAAGAAGAAGAAGGAATTAAGTATAAAGATTATTACGAATGGACTGAACCTATTTCATCATCGCCATCACACAGAGTTCTTGCAATGAGACGCGGAGAAAATGAAGGGTTTTTATCTCTGAAGGCGGAGCCTGAAACTGATGATGCAGTAAATTTATTGCAAGGTGTTTTTGTAAAAGGAAATAATGATGCGGGTTCACAGGTTAAGCTTGCCATAGATGATTCATATAAAAGATTGCTCGGTCCATCAATGGAAACCGAAACAAGAGTGATGAGTAAGGAAGTCGCCGACAGAGAAGCGATTGTTGTATTCGCAGATAATTTGCGTCAGCTTTTACTCGCTGCCCCACTGGGAGAAAAAAGAGTTTTAGCGATTGACCCGGGATTCAGAACAGGATGCAAAATCGTATGTCTTGATGAGAATGGAAAGCTTTTGAAGAACGACAATATTTATCCGACTCAATCTGAAGCAATGAAGAAACTCGCTGCGGAAAAATTAATAAAGCTCGCTGAAGAATATAAACCCGATGTAATTGCAATCGGAAACGGAACTGCAAGCAGAGAGACCGAAACATTTGTAAAGGGAGTTGATTTCGGAAGAGATTTACCTACTATAATGGTGAACGAATCCGGCGCTTCGATTTACTCTGCATCGGATGTTGCGCGTGAAGAGTTTCCTGATTACGATGTTACCGTAAGAGGCTCGGTTTCCATAGGAAGAAGGTTGATGGACCCGCTCGCTGAACTTGTAAAAATCGATGCTAAATCTATTGGTGTCGGGCAGTATCAGCATGATGTTGACCAGAAAGCATTGAAAGATAAACTTGATGATGTTGTAATCAGCTGCGTGAATAAAGTCGGTGTAGAGTTGAACACTGCGAGCAAAGAATTATTAACATACGTATCGGGACTCGGACCAAAGCTTGCAAAGAGTGTTATTGATTATAGAAATGAAAATGGCGCGTTCAAGTCACGCGATGAAGTTTTGAAAGTGCCGCGTCTTGGTAATAAAGCGTTTGAGCAGGCAGCAGGATTTTTAAGAATCCGCGATGCAAAAAATCCGCTTGATTCATCTGCCGTTCACCCTGAAAGTTACGACATTGTTTATCAGATGGCAAAAGATGCAGGATGCACAGTGGAGGAACTAATGCATTCAGATGAGCTAAGAAAAAAAATCGATATTAATAAATATGTTTCTGATACAGTAGGACTTCCAACATTGAGCGATATTATGGATGAGCTTGCAAAACCCGGACGTGACCCGAGACAAAAATTCGAGCTGTTCAAATTTGCTGAGGGAATTGAAAAGATGGAAGACCTAAAACCGGGGATGAAACTGCCGGGCATCGTAACAAACTTAACTGCCTTCGGAGCGTTTGTTGATATCGGAGTTCATCAGGATGGACTTGTGCACATCAGTCAAATCACGGATAGGTTCATAAAAAATCCTGCTGAAGTGTTAAAAGTTGCGCAGAGAGTTGACGTTACAATTGTTGAAATTGATATGGCAAGAAAAAGAATTCAGTTGAGCATGAAGGAACCCGGAGCGAAACCCGGTGTTAAAGAAAATAGAAGCGGACAGCAAAATAAACCAAACGATAGACATAATGAAAAACGTATTGAAAAGCATATTGAGAAACCAAAAGAGAAAGAAGAAGATAAACTAAAAATGTTACTTGATAAGTTTAAAAAATAAAAGTAATATATTAGTAAGACTATGACAAATCCAAATTCAGATATAACTACAGAGGGAATAAGAATAGAGGTGACTCCTGAATTTATTCCTGAGCGCTCAGAGCCGGATAAAAAACTTTTCTTTTTTATCTATAACATTCGCATCACAAATAATAGCGAGGAAAATCTTCAGCTGCTATCACGCTACTGGCTTATCATAAATGCTGACGGAGATGAGAATGAAGTTAAAGGTGAAGGGGTTGTAGGTCAGTTCCCTTATCTGAAACCCGGACAGCATTTTGAATACTCTAGCTTTACTCCGCTTGATACTGAGTGGGGTACAATGGAAGGGCATTACTCATTCGAAAAAGATAACGGCGAAAAAATTGATGCTAAGGTAGGAAGATTTTATTTAACGAGTGATATATTAGTATAATTATGATTCAGTATAATACTCCTGCAGACTTTTAACATTTATCCTGCCTGATTTTAATTCCTGAATTCCCTGCACAACTGAATCCGCCGCTGATAGCGTTGTAATAAACGGAATTTTATTCTGCACCGCTGCCCATCCTATTGCATACTCATCGTAACGCGATTCTTTCCCGAGCGGTGTATTTACCACAAGCTTTATCTCGCCGTTTTTTATTCTGTCCACAACATTAGGTCTTCCTTCAAGCACTTTGAAAACAGGTTCCGCTTTTATTCCGTTATCGTTAAGATATTTTGCAGTACCGAGTGTTCCGATTATTTTAAAGCCAAGTTCAATAAATTCTTTTACGATTTTTAACGACTTAGGTTTTTTATCGTTATTATTTAAGCTAATGAAAATCTTTCCTTCAGTTGGTAAAGGGTTACCTGTAGAAGTCTGCGCCTTCAACATTGCTTCACCGAACGTTGTTCCTATGCCCATCACTTCACCTGTTGAACGCATCTCAGGTCCGAGGAACATTTTTACTTTCGGGAATTTCTGAAACGGGAAAACAGATTCCTTAACTCCGATATATTTTATATCGTCAAACTTCTTTAACTTAAACTCTTTTAATTTTCTTCCGGAAATTATTTGCGCAGCAATGGTTGCAAGCTGCACACCTGTAACTTTGCTTACGAAAGGAACTGTCCGTGATGCCCGTGGATTTGCTTCAATAACATATACAACGTTATCTTTTATTGCGTATTGAATATTCAGTAGACCTTTCACTTCTAAAGCTAAGGCAAGCTTCTTTGTATATTCTTTTATTTCTTTAAGATTTTTCTTTGAGAGAGAAATTGGCGGAAGGATTGACGTACTATCGCCTGAGTGAATCCCCGCTTCCTCAATGTGCTGCATAATTCCTCCTATGTAAACGTCTTTGCCGTCACCTATTGCATCAACATCAATCTCGCGCGCCTCTTCTAGAAATTTATCTATTAGTACAGGATGCTTACCAGAAAGTCTTGCTGCCTCGTGAAAAAATTCTTTTAGTTGTTCATCATTATAAACAATCTGCATTGCTCTTCCTCCTAATACATACGAAGGACGGACAAGAGTAGGATAGCCGATTTTATTTGCAATCTTTATCGCTTCTTTTAAATTCATTGCAGTGCCGTAATCAGGCTTCGGAATTTTTAATTCGTCTAAAAGCTTTCCGAATTTTTTTCTATCCTCTGCAACATCAATATTTTCAGAGGAAGTTCCGAGAATTTTCAACCCTCTTTTTTCAAGTTCTTTGGAAAGCTTAAGCGGAGTCTGTCCGCCGAAACTTACAATTACTCCCTTAACATTTTTTTCGTATCGGATAATATTCATTACATCTTCAACTGTAAGCGGTTCGAAGTAAAGCTTATCGGTAATATCGTAATCGGTTGATACGGTTTCCGGATTGCAGTTAATCATTATCACTTCGTAACCTTCTTCGCGCAGAGCCTTCACACATCGCACGCAGCAGTAATCGAATTCTATTCCCTGCCCAATGCGGTTAGGTCCCCCGCCAAGAATAATAATTTTTTCCTTCTCGGAAGATATTACTTCGTTGTATTTTTCATAGGTAGAATAGTGGTAAGGCGTGTTTGCATCAAACTCCGCGGCGCATGTATCAACAGTTTTATAAACAGGGAAGATTTTATTTTCTTCTCTGTATTTATTAATCTTATTTTCAGTGGTGTTTAAAATATGGGCGAGCTGTATATCGGAAAAGCCGAATTTTTTTGCTTTCAAAAAAATGTCCGGCTTAATACCCGGCTTGTTCTTTTTTAAATTTGCCATACAGTATTAGTGATTATGATTGTCGCTGTGCATGTGACTGTGATTATGGCCATGCGTATGCTCCATAATCTCATTAAAGCTTGACTCAGAAAATACTAAACTTGGGATTACAATATCACTCAATAAACAAGGTATCAAAACCGAGAAGAGTAAAATTAAAATAAGGTAAATTATCTGCACTGCATCGCTGCCTGTAAATCCGAACGTAAGCAAATACACAATCGATGCCATCGAAGCGGCAAATGTATGTATAAAATGTGTAACGTGTGTAATTTTTTTGAAAAGCTTTGGTAAGAAAATTCCTGAGAATGCTCCGGCAAAAATTGCAGACCATGCAAATTGCGGTTCGGATAAAATGCAGATATGCAAAGTCATATTATAACCAAGCAAATGACCGCCGAGATAAGGAAAAATAGAATCGCTAACTGTACAGCCAATGGAGGAAGATAAAATCCCGACACCAATTGCGCGCACAACATCTTTATTGAACGCATAATAAATTGCAACAGGAGTTATTGTTGCAAGAAATAAATGGATGTAGTGAATCTTATTAAATAAATCCTGACTTAAATAGCCGTGAACAAATTTATTCAAAACAAGAATCAAAGCCAGACAAAGAAGAACTGAAATAACAGTAAACTTAAAATGCTCAGAGACTTCTTCTTTTACGATATGTTTGCGATGTGAATCCAGATTTTATTCTATTGAAACTCCGTCTATTGAATAAATTATATCGGAATATTCATCTTTTACATCAAGATTAACTTTGAACTGCCCTTTGATTGTAACAACGCCTGTTTTGAAATCAGTCTTAACTCCGTTCTGAAGCTTAACGTAAATAATTTCATTTATAAAAATAGGCGGCGCGCAGTAACAACTAAGCGGCGGCGCAGAGCACAATAAAAATTCATCCATATTTTCCAGTGCATTAAGCGGAGTCATGAATCCGATTATATTAACATTCTTTCCATCCATATCTTTTACTTCTTTTGGAATTTCTTTTCCTGGGATATAAGTCCTTAACTGTCGGAATGTAATTTTATTGAACGGCGCATTCATATCTATGGTTGCTCCGTTTGTCTTCGGAGTATTCATCTGTTGTGTACCGTCAAGCGAACCTTTTTTACTTGAATCACTTTTTGAATTAGCGGAAAAATTAATTTTACTTAACTCAATTTTTTCGCCTTTTGTATTATACACATAGCTTTTTCCACTTGTATCCTGATTGGAAAATAAACTAATGCATACAGCCATTATAAAGACTGCGTATCCAAGGTAAGGAATATTGTTTGCTATTTTCTCTTTTATCTCTTTCATAAACTTTTTTGTTATGTTACTTCAGTTAGCTGACCGGAGCAAGATTACTTGCAACATCAGTGTTATATGCTTTTAAAGCAGGGATGAGAGTAACAATTAATCCTAGCGCTACTGTTCCTGCTAAAATGTAAAACTCAAATATATTAAATAGTGTTCCGCTTATTTGTATGCCAGCAGTATTTGAAATTGTATCTCTGAATAAAAATATCAGCACGTGCGAAACTATAATTCCAAATAATCCTCCTATGAAACTAACAATAAATCCTTCAATAAGAATAATATTCAGAATTGTATTTTTTCTTGCTCCCAGTGAACGCATTATTGCAATATCTCTTTTTCTTTCGTTCATTGAATTATAAATCGAGACTAAAATTGAAATCACTGCAACGAATACTACAAGGTATGCAATGATTATTAAAATAGAATTAATATTTCCGATTATGTCGAATAATTGTTTTATTTCAAAAGTGGGAATAACTGCTTGTGCGTTTATCCCTTCAAATTTATTTTCGTTAATCTGTCTTCTCAGTAAATCAAAATAAACGGGACTCTTTAAACTGATTAATATTGCCGTAATAGATTTTTCCATTTCACGGTGAGTCGTATCGTTTCTCTCTTTATATTTCTCTTCTGCTTCGTGATGATGAATTTCCCAAACGGAGTTCATCGACGTAAAAACTACTTTATCTATTGGAGTAAAAGTCTTTTCTAAAATTCCTGTAACAGTAAATTTAAACTCTGCATGCTCAAACATTCCTTCGCTGCCTTCGTAACTTTCGACTCCGTGCGAACCGATGAAAGTATCTCCGACTTTCAACCCGGTCTTCAAAGCAGTTTCGTTTCCAATCACTGCTTCAAAATCTTTTGTAAAGAACTTTCCGTCTTTTAATTGATACTTTTTATCTTTCTGATAACTGAAATCAGTAAATACTTCAGGGACTGTGCCTATTAATCTGTGATTCTTAAAATTATCTCCGAGTACATAGGGAATTGCAAGCTTTACTCTCTTATCATCTTTTAACTTAGTGTAAGTGTCATAGGGCATATTTTGAATCGGAACACCGATTTGATAAATCGTGTTCAGCGTTAACTGTAAAGAACTTCCCTTTGGTCCGACAATTATTTCGTAGCCGGTAGCAGTCTGACTGAATGCATCCTGACTTTCCTGCTTTAAAATTAAAATCGAAACTACAAGCGCAACGCCAAGCATAATTGAAAACATTGTCAGCACTGATGCAAGACTTCTTTGCTTTATACTTTTCCATACTATTTTAAACAGGCTCATTTAATTTACCACCTTATTTATCTCTTCAAAACTAATTTTGTTATCAAATCTGTTTATTATGTCTGCTTCGTGAGAAACAAGGAGCAGAGAAATTTTATTTTCTTTGCAGATGTTTTTTATAAGGTCAATTGCAAGTTCGCCGTTCTTCACATCAAGATTTGCAGTCGGCTCATCGGCTAAAATTAATTTAGGTGAGTTTGCAACTGCGCGCGCAATGGCTACTCTCTGCTGCTCGCCTACGGATAACTCCGAGGGCTTATTATTTGTTTTTTTTGCGAGTCCTACTTTATTCAAAAGAGCTTCTGCTTTTTTTCTGTCGTTGTTTCCGGCAAACTTTTTTGAAAACATCATTCCAAGCATTACGTTTTCAATCGCAGTAAATGCCTGTAATAGATTGAACGTCTGAAAAATATACCCGATATTTTTTGAGCGGAATGCATCACGCTTAGATTCAGATAAGGAAGAAATATTTACATCGTTGAACTGAATGCTCCCGCTATCGGAAGAAATAATTCCGGAGACAAGATTTAAAAATGTGCTCTTGCCGGAACCACTTCTGCCTGAGACTGCAAGTTGATAATTTTCTGCTATAGAAAATTCCGCTATATTAATTATATGCGAAACCTCGCCATCGGCGTTTTTGAAACTCTTCTGTAAATTCTTTATCGTAAGCACAAATCAATTTATACAAATCATTTGCAAAAAGGAATTCAGAAGTTTATACCACTTTCTCCCTATTAGTAGTAATAGGGTGTTTCAAATTGATAAGAAGGGGTAGAATAGTTATTTTTGATTAGTGAATTATGTATTTGTATAGAGTGATTTTAGAAACTGCTATTTTGAGCCGTAATAACTAAATCCGTCAAAAATCCGTCATTGAAAACGATTTTTTGATGAAAATGGAAAATTTAAAATTCAGCTTTAAATTAAAGAATCCGTCAAAAATCCATCATTCTTTTAAAATTTTTAGACCTTCCCAACGAGGACGTTGAGAATAAGAACAGAATGAGAGAGGAATTTCGCTCAGAAATAAAATGCGACAATAATGCTACTTTTTTCTTACTACTTTCTACTTAATACTATTTACTCAGAAAATGAAACTAAATAAAAATGAAGAAGTAAAATTTAATATGAAAATCATAGCTTCCGTTATAATATCCCTACTAATAGGTACAAATATTTTTGCGCAGACCGACGGGGTAAATAAAAACTCCTCGCCCTTTAAAATTGCGCGGTTGAAATATTCTGGCGGCGGTGATTGGTACAACGACCCTTCTGCAGAAATAAATATGATGGACTACCTGAAAAAAAATACAACGATTGATGTAGATGAGCCGAAGTTTTACTCAGTTGATGTTGCCTCAGATGATATTTTCAACTACCCCTTTATTTTGATTACAGGTCACGGAAATATTTCTTTCTCCGATAATGAAGCTGCGCGTTTAAGAAAGTATTGTGAGAGCGGGGGATTTTTATATGCTGATGATGACTATGGAATGAATGAGGCGTTCAGGCGTGAGATGAAAAAAGTTTTTCCGAATGATGAAATGAAGGAGCTTCCTTTCTCGCATCCGATTTATAATTCCCAGTTCAAGTTTCCTAGTGGACTTCCGAAAATTCACGAGCATGATGGCAAGCCTGCGCAGGGATTTGGCATTTACAGAAACGGGAGACTTTGCATGTACTATACATACGAAACAAATATTTCAGATGGTTGGGCAGATACGCAGGAGCACAACGACCCGCCTGAAAAAAAGGAAGAGTCATTTAAAATGGGTGCAAACATTATTGTTTACATTCTAAACAATTAAAAAATTTGTTAAAGTTTTACATCTTAATTTATTCTTGAATGTACTGTACAGTATAAT
>JBBRQV010000019.1:0-30804 GCA_038225955.1 Ignavibacteria bacterium
CGGCGCCTGAAATAATTTTTCTTTTGATAGACCATCAATACCTTCGAGCAAAACTTCTCGTGCATCCTTCATCATCCATTTCAACAGCTGAATGTTTGAACTCATTTATATTTTTATGTTGTAAATTTTATTTATTGAAATAAAATCTTACTCCCAGTGCCCAATTAAATGATGCATCTGTTTTAGGAGTAAAATCCAATACAGGCGCAACTTCAACAAATAATTCAATCGGCTCTGAAGCAAAATTATAATCTAATCCTAAAGGAATCCTTGCGCCGAATCTGCTATCCGAATTTGCATCATTATTATTCTTCGCTTTCAATCTTCCACCAATACCGCAGTGAAAATTAAATTCTCCGGATGGAGTCGTTTCTATATTAACGTGTCTAAGATAATCAACATGAACATGGAATGAACCGTTATTTAAAAACGACCATGCTACCGCACCATCAACAGCGCTTTTATTATCAAGCCATCCTTTAAATGAAACTCCCGTCGGTTCACCAATAATAATCCCAAGACCAAAACCGCTTGTGCTCTGTGCTTTTGACTGTGATGAACAGATTGTTACCAGTAAAATAAAGACAAAAGTTATTTTTTTTAAGTTTAACATAATTACTCTCCTTCTTGGTTTTAAACTTAATTCAAGAAATGTCAATAATGATGCCTTACTTAATCAGAAGCATTTTTTTTGTCTCAGTATAATAATCAGATGTAAACCTGTAATAATACACTCCGCTCGGAAGACTTGCTGCAGAAAAAGTTTTAGTTTGTTTTCCTGCTTCGGAAATACCATCTGCCAACGTCATTATTTCCTTGCCAAGATTGTCATATATTTTCAAAGAAACATAGCTGGAAATAGGTATATCGTAACTTATTTTTGTTTCAGGATTAAACGGATTAGGATAATTCTGAAACAACTTAAACTCAGCAGGAATCACAGTATTATTTGGACCAATTCCTGTTACCAGCTGTACTGCAAGGATGGAATGAATTTCCCTTCCATTTGGTGGAATACCTCTTTGACCGTGCAGCAAATCAAAGAAACCTACTCCTGTAAGTTTTACTCTTACAAGAAATGTTTTAAAACTTGTTGTAGGATTATATGTAGGCACAAACCAATCACGCAGTGTTTTAAATTTTTGATATCGTGATGTAGTAATAATACCCGGGCAAGTCGGGTCGCAAATTTCCGCAACCATTGTGTCTAAATGATTTATTGACATTATGCCGATGTGAATATCCTGATCTGCTTCCAGTTTGTAAAAAATCATATAGCAGTCTAATTGGTAAACAGTTCTTTCTGTCGATTGTCTTGGTGGCGCGGAACTGATATTAGGAGGAGCGGGAATAAGTTTTTGCTCTGCTATTGTTGTAGGTACAATATTAGTAAAATCCATTAACGAAGTGTCTGCGTCAGTCATTACTTTTACAGCCCATCGTTCAACTCCGCAAGCAGCTTCGAACGGGTCTTCACCCTCATCCTGGCAGAAAAGCATTTGAGGTAAACATACGAATGTTATAAGCGAAAGAATTATATATAACTTTCTCATTTTAGAGGTTTAGTTTTTTGGTGACTCTAACATAAAAATCGTCATTTTGCTTATAAATAGCAATATGCACGTTTTTTAAACTAAACCTTCTTCCATTTCTTTAAGAATGCTTCTTTTATCTTTTCATCTTTAAAATCATTTTCATTAAGATATTCTTCAAACTTCCCGCAGCTTAAACATACATAGGTATCAAAGTTCATCCATTTGAATGTACTGACAACTAACTGACCGCGCTCACCCCTGGGATTGACTCGGCTATTTGTATAAACCTCTGTTGAACCGCATGAACTGCATTTACCTTCTTTTAAACTCATGATTAAGATTATATTTTCTTTAGAAAAGGGTCTGAAAGATATTCGCCAATATGAACAATATTTCCGTCAGGGTCTTCAAGAGTAAAAAACTTCATGAAGCCGGGAGCTTCTACTATATCATTTAATAGAGTAATTCCTTTTGAAACCATATTTTCCTTTGCAGCATTTACATCATCTGTTCTCAAAATTATCCCCATTCCTGCCGAATCATCTGCAATAGGATATTTTTTGCCTCCGACAAAAAATGAGAATCGTACATCGCCTGCGCGGGCTGCAAAGAAATGTTTTCCATCATCAAGTAATTCCAATTCAAGATTTTCTATGTAAAATTTCTTCATCGCATTTATATCTGCGCAACTGTAGCTTAAATGCTGGCATTTTAGGTTCATTTTGTTCTCCTTTAAAATTATAAAATATACGAGGGGAGTTAATAAATTAAATAAAAAAGATTATACATTCAATTTTATTGCGACTTTTTGCAAACTACTGCGTCTTATTCATAACAAAATTTTCAAACATAATTCTCTTTAAATGATTAAAGCAAAATTAGTTCTTATACTTCTCTTATTAGTATTCTCTCTTAAAAATTCAGAAGCAGACCAATATGCAGATAAACTTGGCGAACTAATGTCGACTTACGATAAGGCACAGTTGTTTTCGGGTGTAGTGCTTCTTGCTAAAGATGGAAATATCCTCTATGAAAAACCTTTTGGTTATGCAGACTGGGAAAAGAAAGCTCCTGCAAACAACCAAACTCTCTTCAATATAGCATCAATCACAAAAATTTAGACCCTTACGATGATAAAACAGCTTGAGCAGGAAGGTAAACTTTCTCTTAGCGACCCGCTTAATAAATTTATCCAAATGTATCCCGATAATATCGGAAGCAAAATTACAATACAGATGCTTGTAGATATGAAGGCAGGGCTTGGAGACTACTTAGGCGACCCGAATTATAATCGTAACGTCCGCAAGTTTACAAATGTAGATGCATACATTGATTTAATAAAAAATGAACCGCTTCTTTTTGAACCGGGAACAGACCAGCAATACTCAAACTCAGGATACGCTGTGCTTGGCGGTGTAGTAGAAAAAGTTACGGGTAAATCTTATACTGATAATTTAAAAGAAAGAATTTTTACTCCGCTTGGAATGAAAGATGCATACTTCAAACAAATTGAGGATAATCTTACAAACTCCGCAGTTGCAACTGAGATAACTTTTTCAGGTGATAAAAGAAGTATGCAGCAGGAAACTTCTCCGTCAGGAGCCGGTGGAATTTATACAACTGTTGAAGATATGCTGAAGCTTGATACATATTTAAGAACATCAAAGCTAATCGGCTTAGGCGCTCGCGCAGGCGGAACTCCCGGATGGAACTCAGTCTTTGCTCAGTATAAAGACGGCTATACCTTGCTTGTGTTCTCAAATTTTGGAAGAATGGCAGAGGAAGTTGAGTCACGATTCAGAGATATATTTAACGGAAAAGATTACCCTGCACCTGATTTGCCAATGAGTATGAAGCTGTATAAAATTTTAAAAGATGAAGGCACTGATGCTTTAAGCAGTAAGCTAAAAGATATTCTTGAGAAAAGCAGAATGGAGTATAATGATATGCACTTGAACGATTTTGGTTATCAGTTAATGCAGTCGGGGGATTTAGATTTGGCGATTGAAGCTTTCAAACTTAATGCGAAGTTATTTCCGGAAATTGCGAATGTATATGATAGTCTTGCCGAAGCGTATATGAATAAAGGAGAAAAGCAGCTTGCCATTGAAAACTATAAAAAGGTTTTAGCGATAAGACCACAGAATGAAAACGCAAAGAAGATGCTGGAGAAACTTTCTAAGTAAATAGTAATAAGTAGAAGGTATAACGTATAAAAAAAATTGAACTCTGTTCCATTTAACTAGGTATTATTGGGACAGATTTTTTTGTATTATATTTATTTCTCACTACTTAATACTTGCTACTTAATACTCATATTAGGAATTTCCTCTAACGAATAATACACCGGCAAGCCTTTACTCTTCACTAAATCCCTTTCCTTATTCGCTCCCGGGCTTTCGCCAATCATTAAAATCGCTTCGCATACATTTATCACTGCCAATGAAATCTCCATAGTAGGTTTATATTTATCTTCGACGTTTGCAATAGATACGATTGGTAACGCTGCATTCATTCCTATGACGGGTATATGCCCCTTCTCCAGCACGCGTGCCGCTGCTTCATTCATTGCGTCGAGATTTTTTTTGTCGTTGTTCTGCTGTGGATGCTGAGTAAGGTCCTGCTACGCCTATTATCATAAATTAGTTTTAGGTTTATTAAGATATTCAATTTACGATTTTTTTTTACTATAATCATTATGAACTTTCTATCCACTACAATCTTTCGTATTTTTACCTATGAATAGAACTATAAAATTTATTTTAAATAATGAGCTTATCGAAGCAGATGTAAATCCTGCAGCGGTAATTTTAGATTTCATTCGGGATACTCATTTAACAGCTACGAAGGAAGGATGCAAGGAAGGTGATTGCGGCGCATGCACAGTTCTCATAGGTGAATTGAAAAATAATGAAGTCGTTTATAAATCCATTAACTCCTGCCTTTTCCCTATGGGAAATATTCACGGAAAGCACGTTGTTACTGTTGAAGGAATTAATCAGCCCGGCAAAGAACTTACTCCTATACAAAAAGCGTTCGTTGATGAAGGCGCATCGCAGTGCGGATTCTGCACTCCCGGATTTATTATTTCTCTCACAGGATATTTAATTACATCTGATAGTCTTGATGCCAAGGAAGCATTATACTCAATGGACGGAAATATTTGCAGATGCACGGGACATAATTCAATTATAAGAGCAGCAGAAAGAATTACTTCTAATTTCGGAACACTTGCAAACGCAAACGGAACTAAGATGAAAGTCCTTGCAGATAATAAATTTATACCTGAATATTTTCTCACAATAAAAGATAGATTAGCAAAGATAGATAGAGCTGAGATTCAAAAAAATAAAAAAGATAATAACGGCGCTTCAAATTATTTTGTATCGGGCGGTTCGGATTTATTTGTGCAGATTCCCGATGTAATGATGAAGTCAAACATAAAATTTTTATACGATATTCCCGAAATAAAATTTATAAGAGAAGAGAACGGAAATATTTTAATCGGCAGTACTTCAACGGTTAACGATGTTCTCAACTCAAAAATAATGCAGAAGTATTTTCCGTCTTTGTTTGAATTCATAGAATTATTCGGCTCTATTCCTATAAGAAATAGCGCAACTATTGGCGGGAATTTGAACAACGCTTCTCCGATCGGAGATATGACGTCGTTCTTCATGGGATTAAATTCTACTGTTGTACTTTCTGACCAGGATGATAAGCAGCGCGAGATACCATTGAGAGATTATTATTTATCCTATAAAAAAACTGATCGAAAACCTGATGAATACATGAAGTATTTATATTTTAAAATTCCGACAAAGCCGTATCATTTTAATTTTGAAAAAGTAAGTAAGAGAACATATCTCGATATTGCAAGCGTAAACTCAACGATGTTAATTGAAATGAACGGCAATACAATAAGTGATGTACATATTTCGGGCGGCGGTGTTTTTGCAACTCCGTTGTACTTAAGAAAGACAAGAGAATTTTTATTAAATAAAACTTTATCGATAGAAGTAATAAAAGAAGCAGCGGAAATATCTCAGACGGAAATCGCTCCTATCTCCGATGCAAGAGGTGAAGCAGATTATAAAAAACTTTTATTGAAAAGATTAATTCTTTCACACTTCATAAAATTATTTCCTGAAATTATTTCTATAAAGGATACGGTGCTATAGAATGAAAAATTACGATATAATAAATCACGTAAGAGGGGAATCGCAGTTCATTGATGACTTAAATGTGCCAAGCGGAACGCTATACGCAACTGTATTCGGCTCGCCCATCGCTCACGGAAAAATTTTGAATCTTGATTTATCTGAAGCTCTTGCAATCAAGGGCGTTAAAGATATTATTACCTATGTAGATATTCCCGGCGAAAATCAGATTGGTGGAATTATTCAGGATGAAGAATTGCTTGCTGAGCATGAAGTACACTTTATGCAGATGCCTGTTGCAGTTGTTATAGCTGAATCTGAATTTATTGCCCGTGAAGCATCACGAAAAATAAAAATTGAAATTGAACCATACGAAGTTATAATTGACCCGCGTGAAGCGTTTGCAAAAAATAAATTGATTGCTCCACCAAGAGTTTTTGAGGGTGGCAATGTAGATGCTGCATGGGAGCAATGTGATATTATTATAGAAGGTGATTGTGATTCAGGCGGTCAGGAACATTTGTATCTCGAAACACAAGGAGCATACGCTTATCCCGTTGAGGGCGGTTCGTTCAGAATTGTTTCATCAACGCAGGGACCGACAGCAGCGCAGAGAGTTGCATCGAAAGTTTTAGGAATACCAATGAATAAAATTGAAGTCGAAGTGCTTCGCCTTGGCGGCGGCTTCGGGGGAAAAGAAGACCAGGCTTCTCCATGGGCGGCGATGGCAGTACTTGCTGCTTATAAATTAAATCGCCCGGTAAAATTAATTTTACCTCGACATGACGACATGCGAATGACGGGGAAGAGACATCCTTACTCATCAGATTATAAATTAGGACTGAAAGCTGACGGAACAATGCTTGCTTATGAAGCAACATTTTATCAGAACGCAGGCGCATCGGCTGATTTATCTCCCGCTGTTTTAGATAGAACTTTATTTCATGCAGCAAACGCTTATCATATTCCGAATGTAAAAGTTACCGGAGTTTCTTGTAAAACTAATTTGCCATCGAATACTGCATTCAGAGGATTCGGCGGACCGCAGGGAAAATTTGTAATCGAAGCTGCGATTTTCAAAGCATCAGAGATTATGGGAATACCTGCCCATGAAATTCAGAAGAAAAATCTTCTGAGTGAAATGGATGAGTTTCATTTCGGGCAAAAGGCAAAGCATTGCCGCGCAAAGATTTCATGGGAGAAAATGGAAGATGAATTTAAAGTTTATGATAGAATAAAAGCGATAGAAAAGTTTAACTCAGAAAATGATCTGACAAAAAAAGGTTATGCCTTCATGCCGATATGTTTCGGAATTTCGTTTACGAATACATTGATGAATCAAGCAAGCGCGCTTATAAATATTTATACCGATGGCAGCGTTACGTTCACCACTGCAGCAGTTGAAATGGGGCAAGGTGTGAATGCAAAGATACGCGAAGTTATTTCGAGAGTACTTGGAATCTCCCATGACAAAATAAAAACAGAGCCGACTAATACATCGCGTAATGCGAATACTTCTCCTACAGCGGCAAGCTCTGGTGCTGACTTAAACGGTCATGCAGCAAAAATTGCGAGCAGTATGCTGAAGGATAGATTGATTCGTTCTGCAGCGGTTGAATTAAAACTCTCTATATACGAGCTTTCAATTGAGAACGATGTTGTATGTCATAAAGGTGTGCCAACGCAATTAGCGTGGGCGGATTTAATTATGCGCACTTACAATAAAAGAATAAGTCTGCAGCAGCAGGCATTCTATGCAACACCTAATATTTTCTTCGATAGGGTTTCAAATAAAGGCGATGCGTTTTTCTACCATGTGTACGGTTCTTCCTATATTGAGGTAACAGTTGATTGTTTAAAAGGTACGTATCAGTTCGACACAGTAAAATGTATACATGACTTTGGTGATAGCCTGAATGAAGTAGTTGATATTGGTCAGGCAGAAGGAGCGATTATACAGGGACTCGGTTGGATGACTCTCGAAGAAATTATTTATAATAAAGATGGCAGGCTGTTAACGGATTTGCTTTCAACATACAAAGTGCCGGATATACATTTTGCGCCTAAGGATATGGATGTGCGTTTTCTCGGGCTTACAAATCCAATCGGCATCATGGGTACAAAGGCAATCGGTGAGCCGCCGCTTATGTACGGCATCGGTGGTTACTTTGCAATTATGAATGCAGTGATGGCGTTCAGACCGGGTGTGTCGTTTAAAATTTCTTCTCCTTATACAGCGGAAAAAGTTTTAATGAATTTATATTCTAATGTAAACATAGATGAAAAAGTTTCGGCTTTGAAAGAAGCGGTGAAGTAATTATGCAAGAGAAATGAAAGAATTAATTTTATGGCAGTTTGTACATACAGAGCTTGAAGCAAAACATAATGTAATTCTTGCATCGGTCTTATCTCACCAACAGGGCTCTCCCGGCAAGCAGGGATTTAAAATGGTTGTCTCGTCATCGGGAAAAGCATACGGCTCAATCGGCGGTGGAGTAATGGAGAAAAATTTTATTGAGTTCTGCGCTGATAAATTTTCAAAGAATGAGTCTGTCTTCGAATTAAAAACACTTCATCATAAAACAAATACTGAATTTGAAAAATCCGGATTGATATGCGCCGGTTCACAAACGATTTATCTGCATACTTTTAATTCAAAGAATGAAAAAGATCTATCTCTTGTTAATAAAGTAATTAAAGCATACGCAAAGCCTTCCAACAATTACATTCATTATAAAACAGGCAAGATAGAAGTTTCAAAGAGAAAAGATTTCAACGAAAATTATTTTTTTGAAATTTCTGAAAAAGATAATCAGTGGGAGTGCTTCGAGAAAGCAGGATATAAAAACTTTGCTTATATATTCGGTGCAGGTCATGTGGGATTTGAACTAAGCAGAGTACTTCATTCGCTCGATTTCCATATTTCAATTTTTGATGACAGGAAAAACTTTCCATTCTTAGAAAATAATTTCTTTGCTCACGAAAAACATAATATCTCCTATACAAAAGTCGGGAAGTACGTAAAGGATTCGCAGTACTCATATAACTTTGTTGTTACTACGGGATATATTTCTGATAAAGAGTCCATCAAGCAAATCGTAAGTAAACAATCACGCTACATAGGGTTAATGGGTACGCAAAGAAAAATAAAAAAAATATTTAACGAATGTGTGAAGGAGGGCGTGAACAAAAATTTGCTGAAAAAAGTAAAAGCGCCTATAGGTTTGGATATAAATAGCAACACTCCCGAGGAAATTGCAGTCAGCATTGCAGCAGAAGTGATTAAAATAAAAAACACGAATGGATAATTTCATCTTATCTGAAATAAATATTTATCCGGTAAAATCTCTCGGTGGAATTTCATTGAACGAATCGAAAGTTGAAAAGCGGGGATTGCAATACGACAGGCGTTGGATGCTCGTAGGCAAAAACGATAATATGTTCATTACGCAGAGGGAAATTCACGAGCTGTGTTTGTTTCGTCTTAGCTTTGATAATAACGGCTTCAAAATAAAAAATGATAAGCATTCTGAATCGGTAAATATTCCTTTCGGTCTTGAAAGTGGCGAGACAGAAAAAGTTGTTGTATGGGATGATACCTGTGATGCAATGCATTACTCAGATGAAATTGATAAATGGTTTTCCGAGATAGTTCGCTACAACTGCAAGCTTATGTATATGCCCGACACAACACAAAGAGAAGCGAATAAAAATTTTGCAATAAGTGATGACATCGTAAGTTTTGCAGACGGCTATCCTATTTTAATAATCGGACAATCAGCTTTAGATAAATTTAATGCTCTCTCCGGAAATAATTATAAGATGAACCGGTTCCGTCCTAACTTTGTATTCACAGGCGGTGATGCAAATATTGAAGACAGCTGGAAAAAGTTTGAGCTTAATGGTACGGATTTTTACGGTGTAAAACCCTGCGGTAGATGTGTGATTACAACTATAGAACAGGAGACGGCAATTGCCGGAAAAGAGCCTTTGAAAACACTGGCGACTTACAGGACAGTTGATAAAAGTATTAAATTTGGGATGAACTTAATTCCGGGGCCGCTTACAAATGATACAAGAGTAAAAGTTGGAAGTGCACTAAATATATTGGAGAGCTTTGAAGCAAACTGAAATTACACCTGCAGCAATCTATCGCATTACGGCGCTATGGGCATTCAGTGAGGCATTTCTCGGCGGTTTACTGCACGGACTTAGTATTCCATTCAAAGGTCTTATACTCTGTTCAATTTCTGTTTTTTGTATCTGTCTCATAGGGTATTATGGCAATGGAAGAACGGATATTCTGAAGGCAATGATTTTAGTTATACTCGTAAAGGCAGCGCTTAGTCCGCACACTCCACCTATGGCTTACATTGCTGTAGCGTTCCAGGGGCTTATCGGATATTTATTTTTCCTGTCAAAATCAAAAAATTATTTCAAACTTTCTTGTGTCTTAGTTTTTGTTCTATCTTTATTGGAGACAAGTCTGCAAAAATTTATTACAGTTACTTTAATCTTCGGAAGCGAGTTATGGAAAGCTGTTAACGAATTTTTAAAAGGCGCAGCAGAAGAGCTCCATTGGAACGATGTCAATCTTCTCTATATAATCGGTGCAATTTATTTATCTATATATGCTATTGTTGGAATTGTACTTGGAATTTTTACTTCCAATATTCCAAAGTCTATGGAGAAATATTCCGAAGAGAATCCTAATTTTAAAATTGATTTGAATGAAGATGCTGATATTGAAGTTGCACAACGAAAGAAAAAGAAATTCAAACCGTTCAAAATTTTAATTCTTGGTATCATTGTATTCTTATTCATAAATTATCTTTTTGAAATCTTTCCGCAGTTCATTCCGAAGGATAAATCATTGCAGATATTTTTGCGCGCAGTGCTGTTTATTCTATTCTGGGTGTTTGTATTCTCGCCGTTACTGAAATTCTTATTTAAGAAATGGCTGGCGAATGCTAAACATAAATATGCTGTGCAAGTGAAAGAGCTAATCGAATTTCTTCCGCAGACACGAAAAATATTAATTCTCTCCTATAAAAAAACAAAACAGGAACACGGTAAATTCCGCATCCCTGCTTTTATAAAACTTCTTACTGGAAATCTTATTTACGATTAATTTATTTTATTAATCTACTTTATTAAAACTAAATTTTTTGTGATTGTATTTCCGTCAACATTAAGTCTTGCAAAGTATAATCCGCTAGCAAGGTTTTCTCCGCTGAAATTTATTTCATACTTGCCTGCATTTTTAAATCCGTTATCAATTTCTTTTATTTTATTTCCAAGCGCATCATAAATTTTTAACGAAATGTAATTTGCGCTCTTTAACTCATAAACTATCTTTGTACTCGGGTTAAACGGATTGGGATAATTTTGAAATAAAGAAAAATCTTGCGGAAGTGATGACCTAATTTCTCCTATCCCTTCCGGTCCTGGACCTAAGTCTGCAAAATATAATCCGGAACCGGTTCCTGAAACTCCGGCATAGATATTATTGTGAAGGCATAAGGTTGGAGTTACACTGCCTGTTAAATTAAAATTACTCCATCCCAAACCTTCGTTTAATGACCTATAAACTCCACCATTTCCTCCTTCAAAAAGAATGGAATTGTAGATAGGTATTGTGGTTATGCTTCTCATTGCCGCAGGAGCATTTCCCATTACAGTCCATGTTAATCCTTGATTGGTAGATTTATCTATATTGTAAGGCGAAGTAGTTGATATCTGATATAAGTCTCCGCTGGTTCTTTGATGGAGATAGTAACAGGTCTTTCCTGGATTCAAATTCTGGCTGAAGGTTGCTCCGCCATCCGTTGAGCGGTAAAATCCTATTCCTGTACCTCCGGCAGAAGTAACGCCAACATAAATAAAATTTTGATTACTTACATCAACCAAAACCGGAAGACAATTGAATCCTGTTAAAGCTGTATCAAATGAAACTCCGCCGTTAGTACTTCTGAAAAACCCCGTTGAAGTAGTAACAAAAATATTTCCGTTTTTACTGCATGTAACTCCCTGCGGGTTTTTACCAAGAAACAGTGAAGTAGGCATTACTGTAAAGCTTGCTCCGCTGTTCGTTGATTTCAAAAGTCCATTGGAAAAATTCGCAACATACATATTCCCCGGTGTACCAAGGGTATCAAACCCAAATCCCCACATTGTTTGTCCCGTCCCTACATAAATTGTATCCCAGGTTGACCCAAAATTAGTTGACTTCCAAATCCTTGAGTTAGTACTTGTTAATCCACCTGCATAGATATTGTTGAATCTATCAGATGCAAGTGACCATACACTTCTGCCATCAAGCTTTAATGTCCATGTTTGTGAAAATACATTTGAAAAAATTAATACTAAGAAAATCAATAATAGTTTCTTCATAATTTTTATTTTAAAGTTTAAATAAATATCGTAAACTGAAAAGCATTGCGTTAGGTCTTTTTATATTCTGTACAGATACAGAATACTCGTTCGAATGAACGGGAAGCTTATAAGAAAATTCTGCCATGACAGATGAAAAGAAAATCGTCTGTAAGCCCAGATATGTATCCATACGGAAGCCGCCTGAGTTTGGTAGGTCATTCCCCTGAAATTTATTTTTGAAAAAATAATACGCTTTATTTTCCATGTAAAGATTTACATTCACATCATTGTAACCGCTGTACTCTCCGGGAAAAACATTGTATCCGAATGCTGCAGTCCAATCAAAATAATTTCCGAACTTAAAATCATTTTCAGGAATATTCATGTTCCATCCCATTTCTCCTGTAGCTGAGAACTTATGTATTAGTACTGTTGTAATTAAATCGTTTCTATAGGTAATGTTATCTGAGCTGTGAAAATCAATAACGGGAACCGTTACCTGATATGCATTTGAGTTTGAGCTACTGTAATCGATGAATGTTACCGTGTGTCCCGGGTGGAGCTCGTACGTTACTGTGCCGCTTCCGTTCTCAACCTTAGTCGGGTTTAACGGAATATTTATTCCCGTCTGCCATGCGCTTCTTAAGTGATAGTTTTGTTTATCGTGCTGAAAAAATCTGTAACGGAATGCGAGGTCGTAGTTACCTAGTAATCTATAGCTGCTGTTTGTTGTATAAAAAATTGTATTGTACGCTGTAAGGTTGCCTGCTATCCCATAGTTCACTTCAAGGCTGTTATGAAAATATTGGAAGTTATCATAGCCCATTAAATTGCTTCTTAGCTCAACTCTGTTCTTTGCAAGATTAGCAGCAGGGTGAGACATGATGTACAACTCCTGCGCATGAAGCATGGGAACTACCAGGAATAAAAAAACTGTTATATACTTTTTCATATTCTAATTTACAGTAATTCAATTTGAAAAAAAATAAATTTCGTGCTTATATAATTAAACGCAAAGAGAGGAGAGAATTCACGCGAAGCTTGCGAAGATAAAAAATAAGTGAGTCTTGTTTAATCAACCTTGATCTCATTTTAAATTCATTTAACAGGTTGAATTTGCTCTGCGCCCTCGGCGTTAGACTTTGCGCTCTTTGCGTTTTGATACATCATGTTTATTTGAAAGCAATGTCCTGTATAAATTATGGCACTGCATTTTGTTCTGCAAAATTATAAATTAAAAGTTTACCAATTTTAGATGGCCAAGAAAATAACTCCCAAAGTAATTAAGAAAAATACTGCTATAGTAACGGACGAACTTCCTAACCCGAAAAAATTTATTATTATACGCGGGAACAAAGTTAATAATTTAAAGAACGTTGATATTGATATCCCGAAGTATAAGCTCGTTGTTGTAACGGGTGTTAGCGGTTCGGGAAAAACTTCGCTCGTATTCGATACTATCTATGCCGAGGGACAAAGACGCTATGTTGAAAGCCTTTCCTCCTATGCCCGTCAGTTTCTTGAAAGAATGAACAAACCCGATGTTGATTACATTTCCGGTCTTGCGCCCTCAATGGCTATCGAGCAAAGAACTGGAGCAAAAACTGCCCGCTCGAGTGTCGGAACATCAACCGAAGTTTACGATTACCTCCGTTTGCTTTTTGCACGCATAGGGAAAATTTATTCTCCCGTAAGCGGCAAGCTCGTCTATAAAGATACAACAGATTCAATCATCAAAGAAGTTTCAGGAATTGTAGGAGAGAAAAAATCTACGCGGGTTTACGTTTACTATGAACTTCACATCACAAAAGATATTGATATTCCTTTACAGATAGAATCGCTGAAGTCAAAAGGATTTTATAAAATTCTTGAAGACGGCGAGAGCTTCGACCTGAATGAAATGGAGCCGAAGCAGATAAATAAAATTTTCAAGAAAGATAAAGTTGTAAAAATATTAATTGACAGGTTCAGATTTACAGAAGGAGATATTGAATCTGTTTCACGATTGAACGATTCAATTGAAACTTCTTTCAGAGAGAGCGAAGGATACACTGTGATAAGAATTTATCACGATGATGATTTTGATGACTATCCTTTTAATAGATATTTAGAAAAAGACGGAATGAGATTTATTGAGCCTGAGCCGAGACTGTTCTCGTTCAATAATCCTTACGGCGCTTGCGAAAAATGCCAGGGATTTTCCCGCACGATGGATATTGATATGGACTTAGTTATTCCCAATAAAAAGCTCTCCATCTTCGGTGGAGCGATTGCTGTATTCTCTACTCCGAAACATTCATTTAATCTTACTCAATTATTACGCGTCGCGGCTAAGGCAGGACTTGATACGCATAAGCCTTTCTATTTATTAAGCGAAGAAGAAAAAAATATTGTATTCAAGGGCTACGGAGATTATGTCGGGATTTATAAATTTTTCAAAACGGTTGAGAGGGAAGCTGCATATAAAATTCATTACAGAATTTTATTGAACCGTTATAGAAATTTTACAATTTGTTCTACTTGCGGCGGCTCGCGCCTTAGACCTGAGGCATTGTATGTGAAAGTCGATGGTAAAACTGTTTTCGATATTGTAAGAATGAAAATAAGCGATGCTTATAAATTTTTCCTTGAATTAAAATTAGATGAATACGATAAGAAAATTTCCGAGAGAATAATGGAGGAAATTACTTCGCGATTAAAATATCTTAACGATGTCGGTTTAACTTATCTTACATTGGATAGATTATCTAATACACTATCGGGCGGGGAGTCACAGAGAATAAATCTTTCTACATCGCTTGGCTCATCGCTTGTGGGTTCGATTTATGTTCTTGATGAACCTTCGATTGGTCTTCACCCTAGAGATAATGAGAAGCTTATAAATATAATGAAGTCGCTGCGTGATATAGGAAATACAGTGCTCGTTGTGGAGCATGATTCTGATATGATGAAGGAGGCAGATTGCATTGTAGATGTTGGACCACTTGCGGGAGAGAACGGCGGCGAGATAATTTTTATAGGGGATTACGATAAAATTCTGAAGGATAAAAATTCTTTAACCGGAAAATATTTATCCGGAAGAATGAAGATAAACGTTCCGTTGCACAGAAAAGCTGTAACAAAGGAAACGAAGCTTATTGAAATTCGTGGAGCGAGAGAAAATAATCTAAAAGATGTGAACGTAGCAATTCCGCTAAACAGATTTGTATGCATCACAGGTGTGAGCGGTTCGGGAAAATCAACTTTAGTAAATGATATTCTTTACGGCGGACTTACGAAAAAACTTGAGGGCGCATATAATGAAAGAATCGGCGACCACGACCATTTATACGGCTCGGAGAATCTTGATGCTGTTGAGCTTGTTGACCAGTCAGCCATAGGGAAAACTTCTAGGAGTAATCCTGTTACATATATAAAAGCATTCGATGTAATAAGAGAGACGTTTGCAAAAACATTAGTGTCGGAGAGAAAAAATTTATCATCGGGATATTTTTCGTTCAACGTTCCGGGTGGAAGATGCGAGACATGCGAAGGCACAGGGCAGATAAAAATTGAAATGCAGTTCATGGCAGATATAGTGCTTGAGTGCGAAGTGTGCAGAGGTAAAAGATATAAACAGGAAGCGCTTGATATTATGTTGAAGGGAAACAATAACGTTTCCAAAAATATCAGTGAAGTACTTGAGATGACGGTGAACGAAGCGATAACTTTTTTCAAACCGTTTCCTAAGGTTTCTAAAAAATTAAAAGTGCTTGATGATGTCGGCTTGGGATATTTACGATTAGGGCAATCGGGCGCAACGCTTTCAGGCGGGGAGTCGCAGAGAGTGAAGCTTGCTTACAATCTTACCTTTCAGGAGAAAGGCGTAAGCACATTATTTATTTTTGATGAGCCGACAACGGGTTTGCACTTCCACGATGTATCAAAATTATTAAAATGTTTTGATGAGTTGATTCACAAAGGAAATTCAGTTGTAGTTATAGAGCACAATCTTGATGTAATAAAATGCGCGGACTATGTGATTGACTTAGGACCGGAATCGGGTGATGAAGGTGGAGAAATTGTTGCTATGGGAACACCGGAAGAAATTGCGAAAGTTGCTAAGAGTTTTACGGGGAAATTTTTGAAGAAAGTGTTGTAGAAAGTTTCCCAAGCCGAAGCTTGGGAAACAGAAGAAATAAGTTTTATTTGCCTTTCACAAAATCCATACAAATGGAGTTCATACAATATCTCAATCCTGTCGGATTAGGGCCGTCATCGAATACGTGTCCTAAGTGGCTGCCGCATCTAGCGCAAACAACTTCATCGCGCGACATTCCGTGAGTGTTGTCATTAACAGTCAGTACATTTTTTGGACTTATCGGCTGCCAAAAGCTTGGCCATCCTGTCCCTGATTCAAATTTTGTATCTGAGCTGAATAATTTCAATCCGCAAGCAGAGCATACATAAATTCCTTTCTCGTGGTTATCCCAGTCTTTGCCTGTGAAGGCGCGTTCAGTTCCTTTCTCACGCATTACTTCGTACTGCTCGGGAGTCATAAGCGCTTTCCATTCGTCATTTGTTTTGCTTACTTTTATTCCGTTGAATTCAGTCGTATCGGAAACATTTTTATAGATTGGTGTCTCTGATTTTTTTTCGCTCAGCTTCACTGAGGACTTTACGGAGCATCCGTAGAGAATACCCATTGCTAAAATACATATTGAACAGATTTTTATTGCTTTCATTAATTTTGCTTGGAGTTAAATTGTAATATTTTTAACAAAAAATAATGTTAAATGATTTCATGAGTAAATACGCAACGCAAAACAAATCGGATTTACGACTGAAAAGTGAATTTTTACTCTTTGATAAAATTAATATTTTGAATAACACAAAAAATAAAAATACAATTTAAATACAAATGGAAAATTTAAAAGATTGGCTTACAGGGCTGCACAAGACTATCGATGCAATGGATCCTGAAGGATTTGCAAGCTACATTAAAGAAGACGGGGCATTCCGCTTTGGAAATATGGAACCTGTGATTGGCGGAAAAGCAATTGAAGATGCAGTAAGATATTTCTGGACAACTATAAAGGGTTCGCAGCATAAAATCGTTAACGCATGGCGCAATGATGACTTCATTACTTGGCAGGGCGAAGTGCTTTATACAAGGCTTGATGATAAGCAGGTAACTGTTAAGTTTGTAAACATTTTCAGAATGGAAGGCGATATGATTGCCGAGTACTTAATATATATAGATAATACACCGGTGTACGCGTAATATTTTACCCATAAAAAAAGACCTGACAGGATTAAAAACCTGTCAGGTCTATGTAGTATTTTATTCCAATCTAACGAAAATTATTTTTTCTTCTTTTTTGTCTCGCTTGGAGGACTCATTGCTTCAACGTTCAAAGTATCTGCAATTGTAGATAATTTTTCATCGGCGCCTTTTTCTTCAGCAAGAGTTTCCATTAATAATTTTTCAACTTCTTTATAGCCGAGTAATCTTGCATATGTAGCAGCGCATCCATAAGTAGCAATTTCATAGTGCTCAACTTTCTGCCCTGCGCAAATTAATGCAACATCCATTACTTCCGGGGCAGCATCTTCTTCCATCAATTCTTTTCCTTCTTTAATAAGACCTTCAGTAGCTACGCATTTTTTTCCTTTAAGTGAGCGTCCGCCGGCTAGCTTTGAAATTTTATCAAGTCTTTTTATCTGTCCTTCTGTTTCTTTTAGATGACCAAGGAATGCATTTTTTAATTCAGGTGATGTAGCAGCTTTTGCCATTTTAGGAAGAGCTTTTGTAATTTGATGTTCAGAACTGTAAATATCTTTCAGTTCGTCCATAAGGAAATCTTCTAAAGTTTTAAGTTTAGCCATGTTGTAATTTTTTAATTTTTATTTTGAGAATTCTTTTTAGTTGGTTTTGCTTTTGTTAAAATATTTTTTGCTTCTGAATTTTCAGAAGTAGAAACTTTACCATAATGCTCTTTCAATTTTTTCAAATCATCTTCGCATAAATTTTCAGCGTCAACAAGTTCGTTGCTTGCGCCGCCAATTGCCAATATCAACTCATTAAGCTTTAACTGTAGCGCGAGTGTATCTTTATTTTGGCTGTGTTGAATGATAAATACCATAAGAAAAGTAATTATAGTAGTACCCGTATTTATTACAAGCTGCCATGTTTCCGAGTAATGGAACACAGGACCTGTAATGCACCAGATTAAAATTAGAACTAAAGCTATCATAAAAGCTGAACCACTGCCTGTAAAAGTAGTTATCTTACCTGCAATTTTTTCAAAAGTACTTACATTCTTAGTGGCGTAACTTGCTGTAGCCTGACTTGTCTTTTTTTTCTTTACCATTATTTACCACCAAAGGCTTTTACTAATAACATTATAATACCTACTACTGCGACTATTGCAATTACCCCAACCCAAATGCCTGCTTTAAAGATACCTTCTATTGCTCCGCATCCTGAAATTGTAATTAATGTAGAAACTGCCAAGGTTAAAACTGCTAATGTGAAAATATTTTTGTTCATAAATTTTTATTATTAATGTTTAACACTATGCTGTCGTATTCCAATTTGTGTGCCACAACAAATGGATATGGCAAGTTTAATATTAAGTAACTGCTTAATAAATAGTTTAGGGTTTGTCTCTTCTGACAATTTATCAAACTACAAAACTTTGAATTTATGAATGTAAAAAATTTGCTTTAAAATAGGCGAAAATGTAAAATAAGTTTTGACAAATTTGACATTGTAAATTTAAAATTGTCATAGTAGAAGCCGGTATGGATACTTTAAGATTTATAAAATACTGTCAAGCAAAAAATAAAAATATTTACCTATTAGTACTAATGGGTATAACTCACTACAAAATAATTTTCTTACTGTTTAAATTTCCGTTTTAAAAATTCCCATTAACCCCTCGCTGTTAAGGGTAACTATATACTTCTTAGGACAAGGTTTTAGAATTCCTCCCTTGAGGGAGGTGGCGAGCGAAGCGAGACGGTGGGTGTTATTCTAAACACCCCTCCCGACCTTTTAGGTCGGACTCCCCTCAAGGGGAGAATTTTTGTCCCAACTAGTATATAATTACCTTTTTACGGGGGGGCAGGGAGGTTAACAATTAAAAATTTAAACCCGAAAGGAAAAATCGTTATGCATAACATGCAAATTAAAATGAAGTTTGTACAGCTAAAGGCTGAAGGATTACCTTTGTATAAAATTGCAAAGGCTATAGGTGTACATCGCACAACTTTAACTTTGTGGCATAAGGAGTTAGCAGAATATATTCTAATTGCGAAGCAGGATTACATAGATGAACTTCTCTTTGAAAATAATAATACAAAGTTCTGCCGAATAGAAGCTATATCGAGACATATATCTGAGCTATATTCAACGCTGGAGGAACCGTGGAATTCAACAAAATCAGGATTGTATTATGACGAAGTACTGAACTCCATTACTAAGTTTACTAAGCTGCTCCACTTAGAATATAACGAGAAGCCTTTGGAAAGGCTTATGAAAAATAATGAAAAAGCCGAAATGAATTTTAGAAAAAAGAATCATAAGGAAAATGCTGAAGAAGAGGAATCTGAAAAACAAGAAACGCCGATATGGATAACTGATATAGATGCATTCAGAATGATTCAGCCGGATGAGGATAGTCCAAAGGAAGAAATTGAAATGGAAGAGGAAAATGAAAATGTTAATGATATGGTAATAGAAGCTATTGAGGAGACGCGCGAGATATCGGATGAAGACCCTGAAATTCAGAAAATATTTAAAAGAACGATTGAAAGAAGTATGACTGAAGAGAAACGAAAAGCATATCTGGAAGAGTCCGAAAATTATTACAATTCGTTAAAAAAGAAAGACGACGCTGAAGAAGATAAGCTAACCGCAATTAAATCCGTCAAAAATCCGTCAAATAAAGTAGAGGAGAATGCTGAGATAATTGGCGAGGAAATTTTAGAATAAAATCCGTCAAAAATTCAGCATTATATAGTACTCCGTCCCAAACTTCTTTTGGGACGGAAAGTGTGAATGTAACTCCGTTCCGGACTATATGCGGAACGGGAGTTTCGCACCCAATTCCCTTTCCAAACGGAGTATGATAAGGAAAACAAAAACCCTATGCGGAAAGAGTACTTGCACTTTTTGAAAGCATAAAATTGCAAAAAAATATTACTTGATTTTTATTTCACCAATGGCAATATTGTTGTCGAATAGCGACGGCAATATTGTATGGATATAGTAATATCAAAATTAGAGAGACTAAACTTCAAGGAGTATGAAGCAAAGATATTGCTTGAGCTTGTAAAAGCCGGCATTCTTTCTGCTTCGGAGATTGCCGAAAAAACGAAGGTAAAGAGAAGCACAGTCTATGATGCTTTAAAAAAATTTACGGCAAAAGGCTATTGCAACGAAATAGAAACCAATTCGATTACACAGTTTCAGATAATACCTCCTAATGTTATCGGTGATAAAATTGAAAAGGAGTTAGTAAAGACGCATAAAGAATCTATAAGCGCAATCACAGAAGTTACATCAGAACTAACAAAAATTTATAAGAGCAGCGAATCTGAAGAGAGTAAATTAATTAATGTTGAGCTTATCAGAGGACATAATAAACATAGAAGATTAAAATTTGCTGAACTTATAAGTCATGCAAAAAAAGAAATTTTATTTATGGTGAGACTTGAGCATGCTTTGCTAGATGAACTTGACGAGAGCGCAAAAAAATTCCTCAAAAACGGTGGAGTAATAAAATCGATTTACGAGATAGGAGACGAGTTCAAAATTCAAAAAAATATAGCGAATCAAGTGTTTACAAAAGCAGGCTTACCGGAAATATTAAGCTCAATTGAGAAATTTGAAAAAGGTGGTGAGCTTCCAAAAGTATGTGAAATGCAGTTATCAAATACTACTATTATTGACAGAGAAATTGTTTACATGAATATTATGGATAAAGAAATTCCGAGGCATAATAATTCAGACATTATTATAAGAAACAAAGAGAGCGCAAAAAACTTTGTTGACCTATTTAATTTTTACTGGGAGAACTCCTATACAGTTTCAGATTATAAAAAGTACAAACTCCAATGAAAAAATATTCCGGAAATTTCCATATTGCAGTTTTTATTATTCTTTCAATTTTATACTTCTTTAGTTCGCATAAAGTCTATTCACAGAATGATTTTACTTGTCCAAGCGGAGGACATAAAGGTGATGAAAGTACTATTACGGGAAGGATTAATTTTTTTACTTCTACTAATCCCCCTGAGTCAACATATGCAGCGCATGGAATCGTAAAATTATTCAAGGTAAATCCATTGAATGCAGACGTTATTGCCGTTGACTCTGCAGTGGTGAATAGTTTAGGCTGGTATGCAATTTTTGGAGTACAGCCCGGTGATTATTATATTGTTGCATACCCGGATGACCCTGTTGAAGACTATATGGTTGCATTTTACCCTTCAGGTCAATTATATACAACAGCTTCAAGAATAAACTTAGCTCCGGGACCGGGACAGTTTAGGACTTGCAATGTTAAATCAATAGTGATGAGTCAGACAACCGGACAGACACCCGTATATGGAGAAGTTGCAGACTCATTGAACCACAATTCTAAATTAAGAAATACAATAATAACAGCAAAGTCAGGAAATCAATTTAGAGGATTTGCAATTACGGATAATCAGGGAAAGTATTTGATAAAGTCACTCTTACCGGGAACTTATACATTTACAGCAACAAGATACGGATACAAAAATCAAAGTCAGTTAGTGAATGTGACTTCAACTCCTCCTACTGTGAATTTTTATCTTCAAAGAGATACGGCATCTTCAATAGGAATTTCCAATAATTCAAGTGTTGTAAAGAATTTTAAATTGAATCAGAATTATCCGAACCCATTTAATCCGAGCACGGAAATAGTATATAGTCTTGAAAAAGGAATGGAAGTAAGGGTAGCGCTTTACACTATTGAGGGAAAGTTTGTAAGAGATTTAGTTAACGAATATAAATCTGCAGGTGAGTATAGAATTAATTTTAATGCTGAGAATTTGAGCACGGGAGTTTACAGTTATGTATTGGAGACAGGTGAGGGTCAAAAGGAATCAAAGTTTATGGTATTCACCAAATAATAATAAACCACAATTTTCTAACTAAAAAAACGAGCAAAAAAAACTAAGATTCACCATTAAATCTCTTATTAACGGTTTCATGGCTTAAAGCTGGGGGGCTGTAAAAACTGGACGGTTGTGAAACGGTTAATAAGCAGATTCACCATTATTACACAATTACATAATATCCTTTCGAAAAAATATCTCACCTCGAAATGCACTACAGCCGTTTATCCTTCTCCCGGAAGGAGGGATATGCGGCTGTTCCTTTTTGTAGAAATTCAAAAGTAGAATTGAAAAGCTGAAAATTATTGAATTTTTGGGATTGAATAAGAGGTGGATTTTTGCTAAATTGATTACTTGTACCAATTTTGGTCCCATCGACTAAGGGTTAGGTCGTCACTCTTTCACAGTGAAAATACGGGTTCGAATCCCGTTGGGATCACACAGCTAACGCCCTGTAATCATTAATGGTTACAGGGTTTTGTTTTTTTAGGTATCTGAATCCGTTAGCAATCCGTTAGCACTTTTTTCATCCTCCATGAAATTGATATCCAAATTATCCAATTTCTCCTTAATTTTTTCTGAATTTTTTTGAATATAAAACTTCTCAGTTGTCTTAGGAGAAGTGTGGTCTAATAAGTATGCTACCATTGATCTGTCAATTCCATTATTTGCCAAATATGTAGCAAAGGTTTTTCGAAAAGATGCTAAATCATATTTACTATTTAGATTAAGTTCTTTTTTTAGATTTCTAAGACATATTTAGAGTTTCTTATTCATCCTCAGCGTAAACATAACAAGACATTTTTCCGTATTGAATGCAATCATATGGAATTGTTACGAGGTATTTATTCATAAAGTAGATTGTTTGTTTTCTATGAATATTATACCAGAAATTTGTAATCTATATAAAATATTATGAAAGTGATGGGTGTACATTGTAAGTAAAAATTACTAAAATATTTAGATTAATTATAAAATGGTTTCAAAGTATCATACAATAGTGCAATATAAAGCATTTATTAGTTGCTTTACGTTGATAATTTATTTATTTTGTATGAAAAGAGCAATATATTGCACACAGAAGAATTAGCAAATAATATTAAAAGCCGCCGTAAAATTCTTGAGATCAGTCAGAATGATTTATCTGAAATGTCCGGCATTGGCCTAAGAACACTTAAAGAAATTGAAAGAGGGAAGGGAAATCCAACTCTTGAAGTATTAAATAAACTTGCTGAAGTACTTGGTTTAGAGCTTTTACTAACAATTAAAAAGGTTAGCGGTAATTGAGAAAAGCACATGTTTTATATAATGGAGAACTCGCGGGAGAATTAATGGAGCATGATAAATCTAATTACAACTTTGAATACAGCGAAAGCTATTTCAATTCTCTAAACAAACCTGCAATTAGTCTAACTCTTCCTAAAGAAAAGAAAATATATCAATCAAAATATTTATTTCCATTCTTCACAAATCTCTTATCTGAAGGAGTTAATAAAAAATTACAATGTAACAGACTAAAGATAGATGAAAACGATGATTTCGGTTTATTACTTGCAACAGCTAAAAATGATACAATCGGAGCAATAACAATAGCAGCTATAAGTGAACATTAATTTTATAACATGGCATCGAATAAATTAAATTTAGAAAAGTTAAACATATGCCCGGGGACATTGGCAGTGGGATTTAATACATACAGTCCTATTGCACTAAGAAGAGTATTCGATAATAAAAGAGTCAGCCATATTTTAAGATATAATTCACCAAAGGCTGATGATGATGACGCTGAAAAGTTTATAGAAAACAGGGAAAGGATTTCAATCTCGGGAGTTCAGTTAAAATCTTCAATGCTTTTGGATAAGAATAAGCTAAGACTAACAGAAGAAGGAGAGCAAGGGACATATATTCTAAAGCCTGTTCCGAGCGATGTTAAGAATCCACGTATGGTACCTGCTAACGAACATCTTACTATGCAAATTGCCAGGCAAATATTTGATATAAACACCGCTGAAAATGCGATGATATTTTTTAAAGATGGAGAACCTGCTTACATAACAAAAAGATTTGATGTAAACGCTGAAGGAAAAAAAATAAATCAGGAAGACTTCGCTTCTCTTTCCGGGAAATCAAAAGATACGGGGGGACCTGATTATAAATATACCGGAAGTTATGAAGATTTAGGTGATATAATAAAAAAATATTCACCGGCCTATATAATAGAACTTGAAAAACTCTTCAGCTTAATATTATTCAATTATATATTTTCAAACGGAGATGCGCACTTAAAGAACTTTTCTTTAAGTCAAACAGTAAATGGCGACTACATTTTAAGCAGGGCTTATGATTTAATAAATACAAGACTGCATGTTGGCGATTCAGATTTTGCCTTGGAGAACGGATTGTTTAAAGATGATTTTAAATCTGCAAGTTATAAAAAATCAGGCCATGCATCCCTGGAAGATTTCCGGGAGCTTGGAAGAAGATTTGGCATAAATGAAAAAAGGCTTGAAAATATATTATCATTTTATAGTGAGAAAAAGCAAAGCGTTGAAGACTTAATTAATAATTCATATCTGGATTACTCCTCAAAAAAGTCATATGTATTATCCTATTTTACAAAACTGAATTATTTAAAAAAATAAAAGTATGAAAATAAAATTTCATAAGCAGAGTTTTTTGATAAAGGTTGTTTTTTTGAGCACATATAAATAGGGGACTGCAAACTTGTTCTTATCTCAGAATTAGAAAACACTGTTAACATAAGATACGGAATGTAATGTTTTAGAAAAAAGTGTGTAATTATATAAATGGGGAACCTGGCTTAACTTCTTGGTATTAACTTAATGGGAGGATTAGGAATATTGCTAAATCTTAGATATTTATTTTATGGAGGGTGAAAAAATCGTTAACGGTTTGCTAGGCCGATATATTTATTCAATATCATATCAATTATAAAATAAATATTTTAGACTAATTTATTTTATGATCAGGGCAAACAAACATAGAATTTTTGGAAGAATTTTCAATATATATAATAAGTATTTATTAAATAAGTTTTTTAACTCAATAAAATTATATGGTTCTAGCAATTTTAAAGATAGAAACAAAAACTTCCCGACAATTATCTTCGCAAATCATTCAAATTGGTGGGATGGTTTAATATCTTACTTCCTATCTAAGGAGATTTTTGAAATAGACTCCTATGTAATGATGGATATTGAACAGCTACAAAAACACAAGTTTTTTAGTAAGCTAGGCGCATTTTCAGTAGATAAATCATCCCCCCAGGCAGCTTACAAATCTTTCCAATACTCAATTAATCTTTTAAAAAATTCTGACAAGACATTATTTATTTTTCCACAGGGTAAAATGCTTCCGAACGATATTCGCCCATTAGAATTCTTTTCAGGACTTTCAAAAATCATTACTAATTTAAATAATGTAAATGTTTTTTCATTATGCTTAAGGTTTGAATATTTAATGGAACAGCGTGCCGATGTTTTCCTAAAAATTTCTCCTATTGAAATTAAAAAAGAATGGAACGGTAAGAAACTTACGAATGTTCTATCCAATGAACTCACAAAAAATCTTGACGAATTAAAATCCGAAATAATCAAATCTAATTTTATAAAATTTGAGAGAATATTAACGGGAAAAAGGTCAATAGATAAAAAATAAATGTATTATTACCAAGTTTGTGTTCTAATTATACTATTGGTTCTGTTTTTAATTTTTCTCTGGAATTTGTATGTAATTAGAGAAAGAAAAATAAAAAAAATAGATGATATTGACTTACCTTTTGTTTCAGTTTTAATTCCTGCCCGTAACGAAGAAAAAAATATAGAGCAATGTGTCATTTCATTGCTAAATCAGGATTATCCAAACTATGAAGTAATAGTTCTTAACGACCATTCAACAGATAATACCGGCAGCTTACTTTCACTTATAAAAGACAAATATCCTCATCTGCAAATTATTATTGGTGCTAAATTGCCCGATGGTTGGATTGGGAAAAGCTTTGCATGTCATCAATTAAGTAAATCTGCAAAAGGTAAGTGGCTTTTATTTACTGATGCAGATACTGTACACGAAAAAAACTCTATCCGTATAGGAGTAGAGACTGCTATAAGTAGAAACGCCGACTTGCTTTCAATCGTCCCACATCAAATAACAATTACTTTTTTCGAAAAATTAATAATTCCAATTCTTCACTTTGTAACATTCACTATGCTTCCTTTTTATTTTCTCGAAAAAAAAGGGTATGCTAAATTTACAATCGCTGTTGGCCAGTACATGTTATTTAAGAGAAGTTCATTCGATAAGATCGGTGGATACGAGACAGTGAAAAATAAAATCGTCGAAGATGTAGAAATGGGACGATTGATTAAAAGAAATAAACTTCAATTAATTGTTCTGAATGCAGATTCAATTGTAAGCTGTAGAATGTATAGAAACTTCAACGAAATACTAGAAGGATTTTCTAAAAATATTTTTGCAGGAGTAGGATTTTCAACTCCGCTTATAATTTTTATTTTAATTCTTTACATTATACTTTTTGTACTTCCCTATTTTTATGCGCTGTATTTAATATTTGCTGTAGGATTTACATTAATCTCCATTTTAGCAATACTGCAAGTTGCAATTATTCTTTTGGTTCGTATGGCACTATGTATAAAATTTAAGCAAAGTCTCTTATCTGCAATTTTACATCCATTTGGAATTTTCATGGTTATATTCATATCAATTAATTCATGGAGATTAGTTACTTTTACTTCCGGTCCTCAATGGAAAGGTAGAACTTATAAATTAAAATAACGATTTTTATTCTACGTCTTCAAAAAATATTGTTAATTCTGCTTTTAATAATGAATCCGGTTGGATACTTTATTATGAGTAACGATTTTTTTAAAAAAAAATTCCTATGGACCACTTCTCTCTATCTATTTTTTCAGGCAGTGTTTACTTTTATTTTGCTTCTTCAACTCACATCTAAAACTATCACAATAAAGCTAACTTTATTGATATTTATTACAACAATTTTTATAGAATACATAGGTGTGTTTACAGGTTTTCCTTTCGGCACGTATAGTTATACTGATACGTTAAAACCACTTTTGCCGGGAGGTGTGCCTATAGCAATTGGCTTCGCATGGTTTGTAATAGCAGTTAATTCATTTATTGTTATAAAACATTTTCTATCTTTTAAGAATAAGTACCTGCTTATTTTTGTTTCGGGAGCAATTATTTTATTCATAGATATTTTACTCGAACCATTTGCATCTTTTATTAACAATTTCTGGATTTGGAACGGCAATGAAATTCCTTTTGTGAATTATATAAGTTGGTTTATTATTGGTGTAATTTTAAGTTTATTATTGAACCATTTAATTGGCGCTAAGGTTAAAGAAGTAAAACCCATGTATCCTATGATAATTTTGCTGCTTAATGTTTCACAGTTCACTTTATTTGATGTTTATTACGGTTACCTTTCAAACTCCTTCTTCGGTTTATTCGGTCTCATAGCAGCAGTTTTATTGTTGAAAGTAAAGCGAAAAAATGAAATTTGAATATTTTATAGTACTCATTTGTTGTATTATCTTTCCTTTTTTCCTGAGCTTTTCTAAAAAAATTAATTTCTATAGAAATCCTGTACGTCTTATCATCTCTCTAATTTTACCTTTAATATTTTTTGTAATATGGGATATGTACGCAACAGCAAATGGTCATTGGAGTTTTAATGAACAGTACATAACAGGAATATATATATTCAATTTACCAATAGAGGAAATTCTATTTTTCATTGTGATTCCCTTTTGTTCAATATTCCTTTGGGAAAGTGTTAAGTTTTTTAACCAAAAGAAGAAATGATTAATTACACAAATCTCGTTATTGCTTCGGTTATATTTGTTTTGATTTTAGATTTGTTGTGCAAAACAAATTTAATCTTTAAAAAAGCTTTTTGGAATTTCTGGGCTATTCTTTTTGTTATCCTTATTATTGTAAATGGTTATTTAACCTGGAGACCCATCGTAATTTACAATTCAGTCTTTTTTAGTAATATAAGGTTTTTTACCATACCGGTTGAAGATTTTTTCTATGGGTTCAGCTTGGTTACTTTTAATTTGATTATCTGGGAAACACTAAGTAGAAGAAAAAAATAATTGGCAAACAAAAAAGTTTTTGTAATTGGAAGTGGTTTTGGTGGTTTGGCTGCGGCAATACGGCTTTCTGCAAAAGGATATGATGTTGAAATATTTGAGAAGAATGATAAACCCGGAGGTAGAGCAGGCTATTTTGAAATTAATGGTTTCTCGTTCGATGCCGGTCCAACTGTTATAACAGCTCCTTTTCTTTTTGATGAAATTTTTATCGCAGCTGGAAAAAAGAAAGAAGATTATTTTAAGCTGGTACCTTTAAATCCTTTCTACAGGATATTCAACCATGAAGGAAAGAGTTTTGATTATAATTCAGACTTTGACTTTACTTTAAAAGAGATCGACAAATGGAGTCCCGAAGATAAAGAAGGATATGTAAAATTCATCAAGACAACTAAACCGATTTTTCAAAAAGGATTTGTTGATCTTGCTGATAAACCGTTTTTGAAGATTTCTGATATGATTAAAATTATACCTGACCTGATAAAATTGCAATCGCATAAAAATGTTTACAAATACGTTTCTCAATTTGTTAAAAATGATTTTCTCAGACAGTGTTTTTCATTTCACCCGCTTTTAGTAGGTGGAAATCCGTTTCAAACCACTTCTATTTATGCGCTTATCCATTATCTTGAGCGTGAGTGGGGAGTTCATTATGCTATGGGCGGCACCCGAAAAATTATAGAGGGGATGGTTAGATTATTTGAAGAACTTGGAGGAAAGATTCATCTAAATTCAGAAATAACGGAACTAAGAGTTGAGAATAGAAAAATTAAAGATGCAGTTTTAAAAGACGGAAGAAAAGTAAAAGCAGATATTTTTATTTCCAATGCTGATACTGCACTAACTTATAAAAATCTAATAAATAAAGCAGATAGAAAAAAATATACCGACATCAAAATTACAGAAATGCGTTACAGTATGTCCCTATTTGTGATATACTTCGGTACAAAGAAAAGATACCTTGACTCAAAATTAGAGCATCATAATATTATACTTGGCAAAAGATATAAAGGATTGTTAGACGATATTTTTACAAAAAAATATTTAGCTGATGATTTTTCTCTTTATCTTCATATGCCTACAAAAACGGACGACAGCATTGCCCCAGAAGGATGCGAAGGATTTTATGTGCTTTCTCCTGTTCCTCATCTTGCATCAGGGACTGATTGGAAAACTGAAGCGCTAAAGTATAAAGATAAGATATTAAATTTTCTTGAAAAGAATTATTTACCTGATTTAAGAAAAAATATAATAGCAGAGCATCATATTGACCCATTATATTTTGAAAATACTTTAAGCAGTTATCTGGGTTCAGCATTCTCTATCGAACCAATTCTTACTCAGTCAGCTTGGTTTAGACCTCACAATAAATCTGAAGATGTGGATAATTTATATTTAGTGGGGGCGGGAACACATCCCGGGGCGGGAATTCCCGGAGTGCTTTCCTCTGCTAAAATTGTTGATCATCTGATAACTCAAAACACATAAATTATGAAAAAGAGCGAACAAAATATAGAAATTTTTAGCCCATTCTATAGAACTTTTGAAGAGTGTAAACAATATACTCGACAATATGCAAAAAGTTTTTATTTCTCATCGTTTATGCTTCCTATGGAAAAAAGATATGCTGCTTATGCTGTTTATACTTTTTGCCGTTATGCAGATAATGTTGTTGATAATTCTGACAATATTTCAATCGAAAAGAGAGAATTTTTATTAATTGAGCTCAAATGCACTTTAAATAAAATTTATGAAGACCGTTTCGACAAGACTTTTGGACAATGCGTATTTTACGATACAATTCTAAAATATAAAATACCAAAACAATACTTTCTTGAGTTAATAGGTGGTGTGCAAATGGATAACACAAAGAAAAGGTATGCTACGCAAAAAGAGCTCGATGACTACTGTTATAAAGTTGCTTCAGTTATCGGGATTATAATGTGTTACATTTTCGGTTTCACAGACGAGGATGCTTTACCATACGCGGTTTCTTTGGGAAGAGCTATGCAGCTGACAAATATTCTGAGAGATATTCAGGAAGATTTTGCTATGGGAAGAGTATATTTACCTTCAGATATTTTAGCAAAGTTCAATTACACTGAAGAAGATATTAGAAATAATACCAACAATGAAAATTTCAAATCATTAATAAAATACTATATAAATATTTCCAGAAATCATTATGTAGGTGCTTTAAAGGGAATTCCATATCTCACCAATGACGGCTCAAGAGCAACAGTTTACATAATGTTAAAAATATACTCAGGAATACTTAGCAACATTGAGAGAAACAACTATGATATTTACTCAAGCAGAATCTACGTGAGCACTCGTCAAAAAATAAATATATTCATGCGAAGTATATTCAGAAGACCTAAAGAAATTTTACCTGAACCAATATTAATATAATATTTTTTTGAACCGATCAATTTATTTCAATAA